>JBKJUN010000690.1:0-4146 GCA_046590555.1 Bryobacter sp.
CCAAAATTGGCCTCGAAGAAGGCCTCAGCCGCACTGTTAAATCCCTTTCGATCTAGCGGCAATCTCTTACGATTTCGATACCCACACTTTCGACGCAGCCGTATGCCCCAACGGCACCATCTGCCCCGCGATGTCCAGCGTAACGGTCTGATCCACATTCACCGCAACCATCCTAAGCGAAGCCTGCGGGCGAATTCCAAGCGAATTCAGATACTCAAGCAAATCCCGATCCCGCTCAAAAGCACTCTCCACCTTCGCCGCCGCCCCAGGCTCCAGTTCCGACAACGGAATCCAGCCCAACTCACGGCGATCCTTCGCCGAATCAAGCCCCATCGCCGCTACACCCAACTTCTCAATCAGCTTCTTCTCAAACTCCGCACTCACTGCATGTTCCAACTGTTCGGCCTCATCATGCACCCTGTACCAGTCCATGCCAAACACTTCAGTCAGCATCCGTTCGATCAAGTGATGCCGCCGAATCAGCCGATGAGCAATCTCTGCGCCTTCGCTAGTCAGATGAATCACCCCCAACTCATCCACTAAAATCAGCTTGTCCCGCTTCAGCCGCCGCAAGGCCATGGTCACCGCAGGCGCACTCACCTTAAGCCAACGGGCCAGTGTCGCCGCGATAACAAGTTCGCCTTCACTCTCAGCCTCAGCGATGGCTTTGAGATAATTTTCCTTGGAGATTGTGATTTTCAATTGAGCCTCTTTATTGTAACCGCCTCTCACGATTGCTAAACTCTCCCTAACCCTATGCGCAGACGCAACTTCCTTTCTCTCTCGGCTCTCCCCTTCGCCGCTCCCGCCGCCTTTACCTTGGCCGCCCAGGGCATCGAAAACGTTGACCTAAATGTGATTCACCAGATCAAAAACGAAGCCTTCAACAACTCGCAAGTCATGGACACCATGTTCTACCTCTGTGACGTCAACGGCCCCCGCATCTCAGGCTCCCCAGGCTTCAAAAAAGCAGCCGACTATATCAGGAAGCGTCTCACAGAACACGGCATCACTGACGTCAAATATGAAGACTTCGAATTCGGTCGTGGCTGGCAGCATTCCAAGTACGCGGGCCACATGATCGAACCCGCCTATTCAGAACTCATCGGCTTTCCCCTCGCCTGGACTCCCGGCACCAACGGACCCGTCCGCGGTGAAGCCATCCACGCTCCTCTGCGCACCCAGGCTGATCTCGATAAATGGAAGGGCAAGCTCAAGGGCATGATCGTTCTCGTCGATCCGCCCCGCACCCTCACCCTGCCCGACAAGCCCTACGGTAAGCGCTACAGCTCCGAAGACTTAGCCAAAATGACCGAGGCTCCAGAGCCCGGTGCAACTCCCTTTGGCCGCCCGGCTGGTGCCCCAGCAATGAACCGTGAACAGATGATGGCCTTCCGCGACAAGGTCAATCAATTCCTCACCGACGAAGGCGTCCTGGCCGTCGTCAAGACCAGCTACGATGGCGACGGTGGAGCCGTCTTCGGCAGCTCCGGCGGCCCCTACCAAAAGGGCAAACCCGTCCCCCCAGCCTCTGTAGCAATCGCCGCAGAAAACTACAACCGCGTCCTGCGCCTCCTCGAAAAGAAAATCCCCGTCAAGCTCGAGTTCGACATCGAAGCCAAGTTCTACGACGAAACCACCAAGGCCTTCAACGTCGTCGCTGAAATCCCCGGCACCACCCGCAAAGACGAATACGTCTTGCTCGGCGGTCACCTCGATAGCTGGCAAGGCGCCACCGGCGCAACCGACAACGCCACCGGCGTCGCCGTCATGATGGAAGCCGCCCGCATCATCAAGGCCCTCGGCCTTAAGACCCAGCGCAGCATCCGCCTCGGCCTCTGGTCTGCTGAAGAACAAGGCCTCATCGGCTCCCGTGCCTTCGTAAAGGATCATCTCGCCGATCCCGCCGACATGAAGCTCAAGGCAGAACACTCCAAGATCTCCGCCTATTTCAACATCGACAACGGCTCCGGCAAAATCCGTGGCATCTACACCCAGGGCAACGACATGGTCAAGAACACCTTCACCCACTGGCTCGCCCCCTTCGCCGACCTCGGTGCCAACACGGTAACCAATCGCAACACCGGCGGCACTGACCATCAGTCATTTGATGCCGTAGGCGTCCCCGGCTTCCAGTTCATCCAGGACCCCCTCGACTACATGCAGCGCACCCATCACTCCAACATGGACACAATGGACCGCGTCCCCAAGGCTGACCTCGTTCAGATCTCCGCCATCGTCGCCAGCTTCGCCTACCACGCAGCCAATCGCGATTCATTGCTCCCACGCAAACCCATGCCCAAGCCTCAACCCGCGCGCCGCGATGGCCCACCGCCATCTAGCGCCGGCGGCCAGGAATAGAATAAGCTAAGGGGCACCACGAAAGAGGTGCCCTTTATGTTTTGGCTTGCTGCCCTGATCGCCCTCTCTGCTTTTTCTGCCAACCTCAAGCGAGACATCACATTCTCCAGCCCCGGCGGACTACCCCTCACCCTTGATGCCTCCATCCCCGAAGGCAAAGGTCCACACCCCGCAGTCATCATCGTCCACGGCGGCGGATTTGTTCGCGGTGACAAACAAACTTACGTCCCACCTCTTTTCCCGCCACTGGCAGAAGCCGGCTTCGCCTGGTTCTCGATCAACTACCGACTCGCCCCCAACCATCAGTTCCCGGCGCCCAACGAAGATCTCAAAGCGGCCTTTGAATTTGTCCTTAAGAACGCCAAGGAATACAAAATCGATACCAAGCGCATCGCGATCATGGGAGAGTCCGCCGGCGGCACCATCGTCGCCTACTACGGCGCTACAGCAAAAGGCAAACTCCGCCCCAGAGCCGTTGTCAATTTCTATGGCGTCACCGACTGGGAATACCATCGGGACCAACTAGGTAAGCTCAGCGAAGGCGCAACCTCCTGGATCGGTCTTACCGATCTGAGGGTCGCCTCCGCCATGACCTACGTCAAAAAGGACATGCCGCCCTACCTCTTCATCCACGGCACCAAAGACGAACAAGTCCCATTCCCACACAGCCCTCGCATGTGTTCCGAGATGCGCCTCAAAGGTGCAGTTTGCGAGGTCTTGACAGTCGAAGGAGCCGGCCACGGCGTAGGCCCATGGGAGAAAGATCCAGCCTTTCAGGTATACAAGAAAAAGATGGTCGAGTGGCTCAAAGAGAACATGCGCTAGCTCGTAGCGAAAAGACGACTGGTGTCTCCAGATTGGTCAATCGACAGCCAACATCCCCCCTCACGGCATCCGCGCTTCCAGCCCCGTGCGTAAGCGCGGGGATTCAAAATGACAGCGCAAACATCCCGGATCGCCTCAGTCGTCATCAGTCGCCGCACGCTCTTCCCAGGACCAACCGAACCGCCCAAGATGAGTGCATCAGTTCTTCCAGCCCCGTGCGTAAGCGCGGGGATTCAAAATGACAGCGCAAGCGGTACTCAATCCAGGCGACGATCTCCGACAAAGAGAGCCATTTCCTCACCCTGGTCCTCGGCCACATACCGGACAGCGGCCCGGATCGACTCAAGTGTCAACAGCCTCCGCGCGTTTCCTCCCCGCGACCAAAGCTTCTGTGCTGCGTTCCTACGATTCAGCGATCTACTGGCGTAAGCTTTAAAGTCCCTCAAAGCATCACTGGGCGCTCCTGGCAAATCGACGACTACATGCACATGATTGCTGCGAACGTGCGCAGCCAGCAGCCCCCACCCACGAAAGCCACAAACCTCATGCATTGCATTTAAAACCACTTGGGCGTCAGCCAGAGAGAGCGTATAACAGGAGGCAGACATCGAGCGGCGCGATTGCTCCTCAAGGCTGGAAGAAGGGGCGATAGGCCCGCCGCGATCTTGTCCGCGACTGCGATCCACGGAACCGCGTTCATCCCCAGGCAGCCACTGGCCGTAACAGGCAAAAGTCAGCAGGTAGACCACACGCAAGATGGTAGCGCGGCGCTTAAATCCGATTCAGTCAATCTATTCCAGTTCCCCGCCGCGCTCGCCTGCACGCACCCCACTCGCCTGCTCGCACCCCACTCGCCTGCACGCACCCCACTCGCCTGCACGCACCCCCACTCGCCTGCACGCACCCCACTCGCCTGCACGCACCCCCACTCGCCTGCACGCACCCCCACTCGCCTGCACG
>JBKJUN010000082.1:0-1499 GCA_046590555.1 Bryobacter sp.
CTCCGCGTCTACTTCAACCACCCCGGCTTCATCGACCCGCTAGTCGATTGGGTCAAAACCGCTAAGCGGGAATCCCCCGATGCTCGCCTGGTCTTCACGGCCCACTCCATACCTAACTGGATGGCCGATGGTTCTAAATACGTCCAGCAACTCACTGAGGCCTCTCGCCTTGTAGCCGAAGGCGCGGGTGTAGAGAGCTACGACCTCGTCTATCAATCCCGCAGCGGCGCACCCAACCAGCCCTGGCTCGAACCCGACATTCTGGACCACATGCGAGATCTGCATTCCAAAGGCACGAGCGAAATCCTGATCTGCCCGATTGGCTTCATCAGCGACCACATGGAAGTCCTCTTCGATCTCGACGAAGAAGCGCGTCTCCTGGCAAACGACCTAGGCATGAAGCTAAGCCGAACGCAGACCTCCTCACACGATCCCCGCTTTGCCGCCATGATCCGCGAACTCGTCCTCGAGCGCCGTGGCGACCAGCTCACCCACATCGCTCTAGGCAACATGGGCCCCAATCACGATGTCTGCCCGGTCGATTGTTGCCCACCCCCGCCAGCCCGTCCCGCCGTGCGGCCGAATGCATGACAATAGGCATTTGAACCTAAAATTTCAGCTCCACAACCACGGCTTTGAAGTCCACGAGCAAGCCTGCCCCGCCGCACTCCTCAAGCAACTACAAAACGAGTTCGCACCAGATGCCGCAGAGGACGCGGGCCTCCTCGAAAAATCAGAAACCGTCCGCAAAGAAGCCCTCACCGGCACCTTCTATCAAACGGCAAAAGAGATCCTCGGCGAAGGCTGCGTGCCCACCCAGGCAATCCTCTACAACAACAACGACACAGCGCAACCCTGGCATCAAGACCCCACGTCAAAAGGCCTGATCGTAAGACTTTCTCTCGACGATTGCACCTTCTTCGACGGCGCGTTAAAGCTTTGCCCCAGTTCCCACAAGCACGGGCCGCTGACGGCGCAAGAGATCCGAGGTCATAGCCTCCGCCCCTTCTCCTCGCCCGAGATGAAGGCCGGCGACATCCTGATCATGAACCCGCTAACCATCCACGCTACCTCCGCCAGCACAACAGGCAAGCCCCGCCGCGTCATCCACATCGCCTACGCACCATAATTCCGCAAGCCACAATGGAAGCATGACGCTGCAGCCACGCTTCGACCGCATCACCATCGAGCCGGCCAAACTCGGTGGCCATCCTTGCATCCGTGGCATGCGAATCACTGTACGCAGAGTCCTCGAACTCATCGCTACTTACGACGACCGCAAAGAGCTTTTGGCGGAGTATCCCGACCTCGAACAAGAGGACTTACAACAGGCATTGTCTTTTGCTGCTGCTGCCGTCGATGGCTCGATGGATTCTCATATTGATGCCGCATGATTCACTTCCTGCTGGATCAGGGCTTGCCGCCGCACGACTGCGGAGTCGTGGAGTTCAATCCACACATGTTCGTGAACTTGCGATGCACGATGCAGCAGACCTTCA
>JBKJUN010000155.1:0-2169 GCA_046590555.1 Bryobacter sp.
CAATCTGGCCGCCGAATGGGGCCAGATTGCGTGTGAGCCCGGCGATGGCGCTCTTGGTCATGCCGTAGATGGCGACATAGGGAACACCGTTGGTACTGAAGAGACTGGCTATGTGAATGATGCGGCCCCCGAGGCCACGGGCGATCATACGGGCCCCAACCTTTTGAGTGAGGTAGGCAACTCCGTGCAGGTTGGTCTGAAAGATCTTGTTGTATTCAGCCTCGGTGTAATCCTCAAAGCGACGGCGGATGTTGGTGCCGCTAACGTTAACGAGGATGTCATAGTCGTGCGCATTAGCTGCAGCTTCAAGAGAGGCAGTATCTTCCATGTCGAGGAAGAGACTTGAGGCCTGATATCCCTGATCGCGGAGAGCGGCAGCTTCGCGATCGAGCAAATCGACGCTTCGGGCAGCGAGAACGGTATCGGCACCGGCTGCGGCATAGCTTTGCGCGATCGCCAATCCAATTCCCCGGCTGGCACCGGCAACAAGGGCCTTCTTTCCGGCAAGCGAGAAGCAGGCAAGGCTACGAAGTAGCGAGGGGTCTGGAGTGGGAAAGTCAGGCACATCTATATTTTACGGCCTCGACAGCGAATAAATTCTAAATGCCTGCGCTATCTCGTCGAAGAGGTTTCTATGGAGGAGATCAAGCACTTATGGCATTAGACGTGTTGATCGTTGACGACTCGGCGGCGATCCGCAAGATTTTGCAACGGGTGTTGAGGCAGACCGAGATGCCGATAGGCAACATTTATGAAGCAGGTGACGGGATTGAAGCATTGGCGATGCTTGAGAAAGAGACCGTAGGTCTGATCCTGTCCGATATCAACATGCCGAACATGGACGGGCTTGAAATGCTCGGCAAGATCAAAAGCATGGACGCCTATAAGGCCGTCCCGGTAATCATGATCACGACAGAGGGCAACCAGAACAAGGTGATGGAAGCAGTCAGCCTGGGTGCCGCAGGATATGTACGCAAGCCGTTTACGACGGAACAAATCAAGGAGAAACTGACTGGCCTCGTTTAACGGGGACGGGATGTTGAGAGAGGGATTCTATGTCTGCAACTACAGCCGCCGCGGCTCCAACGCGGGAAGAAATCGTCGAATGGGTCACTAATTCCACTAATGAAGTGTTCTCAACGATGTTGGGCATGGAAGCCCAGTTCGGAGAGCATTTTATCGAAGACCCTGGCAAGGGGCTGACCATGGGGGTGATTGGCATCATTGGTCTTGTGGGAGAGTGGACGGGCACGGCGGTGGTGAGTTGCAGCTCACCGCTGGCATGTAAAATTGCCACTACTTTGTTCATGCAGGAATACCCCAGCGTGACCGACGAGGTACTCGATGCGGTAGCCGAGATGACCAACATGATCATCGGCAACCTGAAGAACAGCCTTGAAAACAAGCTCGGTCAAATGGGATTATCGATTCCTGCCGTAGTGTTTGGACGTAACTTTGCCACCCGGCGCAGCGGGAAGGAAAGCTGGTATGTGATCCAGTTTGTGGTCGATGGTGAGCGTTTTGAAGTTCAGCTTTGTATCGCGCCTTCTCAGGCAGGAGTGCTGACAGGTACGGGTATTCCCCGTATCATGACGCTCGCCTAGACCTACCAGGGTAGGGCGTCGTTCATGTGGAAGAAGCCGCCAGTAGGGCCATCGGCTGGCAATGTCGCTAGCCGCACTGAAGTCTTGGCACCATCAGCCACCTCCAAAGGCGCACCTTCGCCACCAAGATCGGTCTTTACCCAACCCGGATGAGCCGAATTCACCTTAATGAACGTATCTTTGAGTTCAAAAGCAAGGGTCGCAGTGAACATGTTCAGTGCGGCCTTTGAACCGTTATATCCAAAGCTGCGCCAAGCCCCAAGCTGGGCCTCGAGGTTAGCGTTTAAACTCAAGCTGCCAAGTACGCTCGATACATTCACAATCCGGCCGGCCTCGCTCTTGTGAAGTAATGGCAGCAGAGTTTGAGTCAACTCCACCAGAGCGAAGACATTGGTTTCAAATGTCTCGCGAATGATCGAGATCGGAGCTTCGCTGGGCTTCATGCCGTTGTCGGAGCCAATCCCTGCGTTGTTGACGAGCACATCGAGCTTGCCATACTTCTCCTCGATGAATTTCGATGCGGCGCGGAAACTGTCAGGTTCATTCATATCGATGGCAATGAAGT
>JBKJUN010000198.1:0-6263 GCA_046590555.1 Bryobacter sp.
CTTCGATTACAAGCCAGCCTTGATCAAACATGCAGGGAAGCAGATGCCGAAGGCTGGCAATACGGTGGGTGAGATTGCGACATTTTCGGCTGCGCCGAATCGCGTGATTCCGCCGGTTGCGCCTTTCAAGCAGTATGGGCAGAGTGGGCGCTGGATATCGGATTTATTGCCGCATCTGGCTTCGACGATTGATGATGTGGCGATGATTCATGGCGTTAAGGTGGATAACAACAATCATGGCCCGGCCGTGTATCACACGCTGACGGGGAACATGTTTCCGGGGAGCGCTTCGATTGGTGCGTGGCTGACTTATGGGTTGGGCACCGTGAATCAGGATCTGCCTGGATTCATTGTGATGGGGGATCGGCGTGGGGCGACGATTGGTGGGGCTAGTGTCTGGGGGAATGGTTATTTGCCTGCGGCTTATCAGGGGACGTTATTTCGTAATGGCGACACACCAATTGTTGATTTGAATCCGCGATTGTCGTTGGCTGAGCAGCGGCGAGAGCTCGATTTGCTCAAGTGGATGAACGAGCAACATGCGGCTGCTCGCACGGAAACGGGTGAGCTTGAGGCTCGTATTGCTTCTTATGAGCTTGCGTTCCGGATGCAATCGAAGGCGCCGGAGTTGGTGGATCTGAAGCAGGAATCGGAAGCGACCAAGAAGCTGTATGGACTGGATGATGCGGTGACTGAGCCTTTTGGAAAGCAGTGTTTGCTGGCGCGCCGGATGGTGGAGCGGGGGGTGCGTTTTGTGAAGTTGCTGCACGGTGCGGGTGGAGACCGTTGGGATGATCATGGGAATATCGGCGAGCGAATTCCTGTGCACTGTAAGGAAGTGGATCAGCCGGTAGCTGGCTTGCTGAAAGATCTGAAATCGCGAGGGTTGCTGGATTCTACGCTAGTGGTCTGGGCTTCCGAGATGGGGCGTACGCCGTTTGATAACAACCTCACGACGGACAAGCCGGGTCGGGATCATAACCAGTATGGGCTGGTGGTTTGGATGGCAGGAGGCGGGATCAAGCCTGGGGCAACGTTTGGCGAGACGGATGATTTTTCGGTGCGGGCTGCGGCTGAGGAGGTGCCTGTGCGCGATGTTCATGCGACGATTCTGCATGCGATGGGTCTCGATCAGAATCGCCTGACCTATTTGCACGCGGGGCGATATAAGAAGCTCACTGATATTGGTGGGCGGGTGGTGAAGGAGATTCTCGCCTGATGCGAAGGTTGTGCCTTCTGAAGCACCTTCAATTGGCGTTGTAGCATGGAGTCAGGCCAGCCATGAACGAGATCATATTTCTAGTTGAGGACGCACCAGCGGGCGGCTTTTCCGCAAGGGCCCTAGGGCACTCTATTTTCACTTCGGCGGACTCAGAACAGGAACTTCAGGCCATGGTCAAGGACGCCGTAGCCTGCCATTTTGAAGATGGCGAAACACCCAAAATCATTCGGCTCCACTAAGTTCGCGAAGAAGTGATACAGGCGTGAAGCTGCCACGAGGCTTGAGCGGCAGTCAACTGATTGCAGTGCTAAAACGCCTCGGCTACAAACAAACGCGGCAGACTGGTAGCCACGCCCGGATGACAATATCGCTTCCCCGGCAAGCGCATCTTACTGTTCCCCTTCTTCGCCCCATTCCCCCTGGAACACTCGACCGCGATAGCAAGCCCGAGGCGGATGAGGCTGCCACAAAGCAGAGTGAAAGCATTCTCCTTGACGATCATCGCAAGGATCTGTGGCGGGCTGGCACCGAGGGCCATCTGGAGGCCGATTTCGGAACTACGCTGACGGACTGAGAAGGAGACCGTGCCGGGCAGAAGATCGGGGCTGGACTGAATGCACTCACGATACTCAGTCTGGAAAGGGATTGTCAAGAAAGGGGAGAGAAACGGGAGAGAATTTTGTAGGATGAATGGGTGATTGCGACGATCTCTTTGTGCGCGCTGCTGGTGGTGATCCTGCTGAGCTGCGTGACACGGTTGAATGTTGGCTTTGTGGCCATTGCCTTTGCGTGGTTGGTGGGGCTCTATGCGGGGGTGGATGCAAACCAGGTGATTGCGGGCTTTCCGTCGTCGTTGTTTTTGACTCTGGTGGGCGTGACACTGCTCTTTACGCAGGCCGAAGTGAATGGGACGCTGGAGCGGGTGGCGGCTGAGGTGACCCGATTGGCTGGGGGCAATTCTGGTTGGGTGGTTGTGTTGTTCTTTTTGATGGCTACATTTCTGTCGGCGATGGGTGCCGGGGCTGTGGCTACGGCCGCACTCGCTGCACCGCTGGCGATGGGGGCGGCTAGCAGGGCGGGCATCTCGCCCTTCCTGATGGCGATCATTGTTGGCAACGGTGCCAACGCGGGGAATCTCTCGCCACTCTCCCCAATTGGCGTCATCGTCGACAAGACTCTGGAGCGATCAGGATTGGGCGAAGCGCACTGGCGTGTGTTCTGGAATCACCTCATTGCGCATTTTGTGATTACCGCGCTGGTTGTGATCGCTCTGGGTGGGTGGGCGATCTGGCGGCAGCGATCGGAGAAAACAGAAATTGCGCGGCTCGACTGGGAGAGCCGGCATTGGCTTACGTTGGTTGTGATTGGGGTGTTGATGTTGGCTGTGGTGGTGTTGAAGGTGCCGGTGGGGCTGGGGGCCTTTGCGGCTGCGACTGTGTTGACTGTGTTGCGTGCAGCACCTGAGGCCTTAGTGGTATCGAAGATGCCGTGGGGCATCATGATTATGGTGACGGGGATGAGCGTGTTGATTGCGATGCTTGAGCGGACTGGGGGCCTGGAGTTGTTCTCGGCAGCGATCGCACGGTTCTCCACGATGCATACGATCACGGCAGTTGTAGCTTTTGTGAGTGGGTTGGTGAGCGCGTATAGCAGTACTTCTGGTGTGGTGTTGCCGGCTTTTCTGCCAATGGCCCCGAAGCTGGTGGCGCAGTTGGGAGGCGGCGATGTGATCGCGATTATTTCGTCGATCAATCTGGGCAGTCATCTGGTGGATGTGTCGCCGCTGTCAACGATTGGGGCGATGTGCATTGCGGCTGCTGGGGCTGAGGTGGACAAGCAGGATTTGTTTCGCAAGCTGATGATCTGGGGACTGTCGATGTCGGTGGCTGGCGCGGTTGCGAGTTATTTGTTCTTTGGAGGATGGTTGCTGTGAATCTGATTCAGTTGTTTGATCTGAGTTTGCGTGGGCGAGCCGATGTTGAGGCTCTTGAGTGGCAGGGGCGTGTCTATACCTTTGGAGAACTGGACCGGCGCAGTGACCGGATGGCTCAGGCGCTGGCCGCGCGCGGTCTTGTGGCAGGGGAACGGATGGCCGTCTACCTTGCCAATTGCGTTGAGTACGTCGATCTTTATCTTGCTTCGCTAAAGCTGGGTGCGATCTTTGTGCCGGTGAATATTCTTTACCGCGAGCGAGAGCTGGCGCATATCGTGAGCGATGCGAGGCCTTTATTGTTTATCAGTGCCGAAGAGTTGCCGGGGCTGATGGCTGAGGCTGATGAGTGCGAGGCGATTCGGCCCATTGCACAAGTTGATGGCGACGATGGGGCAGCGATTATCTATACGTCGGGGACGACGGGTGTTGCCAAGGGTGCGGTGCTGACGCACAACAACTTCGCGGCCAATGCGGTGAACCTGATTACGGTCTGGCAGATGAATTCGTCTGACCGGCTGCTTCTCGCGTTGCCGCTCTTTCACGTGCATGGATTGGGGAATGGCTTGCACTGCTGGTTGATGGCCGGTTTTCGGGTGAAGCTGCTGGAGCGGTTTGAAGCTGCCAAGGCTGAAGATGAATTTTTGAGTTTCAAGCCGTCCGTGTTCTTTGGCGTACCGACGATGTACGTGCGGCTGATGCAGTGTGCGGCGTCGATTGGCGAGAATGTGCGGTTGTTTGTTTGCGGGTCTGCGCCTTTGCCCGCGCAGTTGCTGGAGGAGTTTCGCGAGAAGTTTGGACTGACGATTCTGGAGCGCTACGGGATGACCGAGACGCTGATGAATATCAGTAACCCGTATGTGGGGGAGCGGCGTGCCGGGAGTGTTGGTGTGCCACTGCCTGGGATCTCAGTGAAGGTGGTGGATGGCGAGGTGTTTGTGAAAGGGCCAAATGTGTTTGCGCGCTATTGGGGCAGGGAAGAGGCGACGAGGCTCGCGTTTGTCGATGGGTGGTTTCGCACGGGTGATATCGGTTCGATTGCTGAAGACGGTTATGTGACGCTGGCTGGGCGCAAAAGCGATCTGATTATCGCCAGTGGCTTTAATATCTATCCGCGTGAGATCGAGGAGTTTTTGCTGGAGCATCCTGATGTGGCCGAAGTGGCCGTGGCTGGGCAGCCGGATGCTGTAAAAGGGGAAGTGCCGGTGGCCTATGTTGTGGCACGAGGGGTTTGTGATGTGGCGGAGTTGGAACGCAAATGCCGTGCGGCGCTGGCTTCGTTTAAAGTGCCGAAAGAGTTTGTGCTGATGGAGGCCTTGCCCAGGAACGCCCTGGGCAAAGTACAAAAACATCTGCTGCCTAAAAGGTCAGCTTGAGGGCGCCCTGCCACGAGCGAGGCGGGTCTTGACCGGTGATCGTACCGAAAGCACCTGATGTGACGGCGGTGTTGGGGTTGGCGAGGTTCGAGTAGTTGGCCGCATTGAAGGTCTCAGCGCGGAACTGCAGCTTCCATCGTTCGGTGATCATGAAGTTCTTGATCAAGCCGCCATCGATGCGGGATTGGATTGGGCCGCGGATGCCGTTGAAGCGGATGGGGAAGCGGCGAAGGTTTGAGGCAAGCTGCAGAGCGTTGTTGCGCTCGAAGCCAGCATTGACGTTGAACCACTGGTCGACGCTGCGCTTATCTTTGGGCAGAAGGACGTTCTTCAAGTCGCCGTTAAAGATTGAATTGCCAAAGCCGAGCGGGGCACCAGACTGGTATTGAAATGCACCGGTAAGCTGCCAGCCGCCGACTATGCCGTCGGTCCACTTATTCCAATTGCTACCCCAGTGGCGGCCTTTGCCGAAGGGGAGTTCAAAGATTCCAGAAGACGTTAGGCGATGGGTGCGGTCCAGGTCAGATACCACTTCGTAAGGAGTTGTGTCCTGATCGTTGAGCATTTCAGTGGCCTGCATGTTCTTGGACCATGTGTAAGAAGTCTGCGTGGTGAAGCCTTTGCTGAAACGCTTTTCGAGACGCATCTGCAAGGAGTGATACCAGGCGTAGCCGATGGGCTCGTAGATGTTGACGTTGCCGAATTGTGGGAAGGGACGGAGGAGGCCGCCGCGGTTGGTGTTGGCTCCGAAGATGGCGTTGGTGCCGCGGAGCGGGTTGGGAAAATTCGCGCCAAGATAGTTAATGGTTGTTTGGTCGCGAGTGGGGCTGGTGGAGAGGTACTGTGCCGGGAGGAAGTTCAAGTTCCGCAGCACGTTAAGCCGGGTGGAGCGATTGCCGACGTAGGAAGCTTCCAGCAGGAAGCTACCGATAGTGCGCTGCATGCCCATGCTCCAGCGCTGCGCGTAAGGATTCTTGCGTGCATTGGGAAATGCGTTGACACCTTGGCCGATGTTGGTGAGGAGGCCTCCGGCGGCACCAGCAGGCTGGACGAGGCCGGCAGGGAAGGGGTTTGCTGTGGTGGCCGGGAAGGTCAAGCCGTTGTCGAGCGAAGCCTGTATGGGAGTGTTGAGGCTGAAGCCAGCAGGCTCCGTATTGGTGTAGAGAGTGCCGAGGGGAGCGGTGTAGAGACCGTATCCGGCACGCAGGATGGTTTTGGTATTGATCTGATAGGCGATCCCGAAGCGGGGCATAAAGTTGCCCTTGGCAGTATTCCAATAACCGCGGGGGTTGCCATTGGCAGCGGTGAAGGTGAGGCCTCCGAGGACGCGGAACTGGCTTGCTGGCAACTCGGGGATTGGAGCTGCGGCATATTGAGCGCGTGCCTGTGCCTCTATCGGACTGGCTGTGGTGGAGTCGAAGTTGCGGATGGCGCGGTTGTAGCGCTCTGTGGTTTCTGATTCGACTTCATAGCGCAAGCCGATGTTGAGGGTGAGCTTGCGAGATAGCTTGTAGTCGTCCTGGACATAGAAGCCGTAGATGGAGTTGCGCTCGGCGTAGGATGCATTGACTCCCATGTTGCCGGCAGGTACGCCCAAGAGGAATGAAGCGATTTCGCCACCGACCTGGGGAGGAGCGGCTGTGTCGAGCGGGCCGCGAGTGAAGGTCGAGTTGAAGGTGTAATCGGGTGAGGTGCCATTGGGGAAGCGATTGCGATTCTCGCGAAGATTGCGCCA
>JBKJUN010000217.1:0-6270 GCA_046590555.1 Bryobacter sp.
ACACCCACAATCAAAATCAGTGTCAGCAACATAGTGAACTGAACATCTTTGTAACTCTCGCGAATCGTATCTGACCGGTCGTAGAACACCTTCATCTGAACCGACGGCGGCAGATCGTTCTTGAACTGCGGCATCAGCTTCTTGATCCCGTCTGTAACCGCGATCGTATTCGTGCCCGGCTGCCGCTGGATCCCGAGTACAATCGACCTCCGGCAGCCAGCCTCATCGCAGAACCACGATGCTGTGCGGTCGTCTTCCACCCCGTCCACAATCCGGCCCAGTTCCTCAAGCCGCACTGGCGACCCACCCCGGTAATTCACGATCACCTTTTTGAAATCCGCCGCATTCATCAACTGTCCACTCGATTGCAATGTAAACGCCCGCTGCGGCCCATTGATAGTTCCCGTTGGCTGATTCGAGTTCCAGTTCCGCAATGCCGTCTCAACTTCGTTGATCCCGATCTTCCTCGATGCCATCGCATAGGGGTCCATCTGCACATGCACCGCATAACGCTGTGACCCAAGAATCGAAACCTGCGCCACACCTGTTACCTGCGATATCCGCTGCGCCACACGCGTCTCGGCAAACTCATTCAAGCCGTAAAGCGGCATCGACGTTGACGACAAGGCGAGATACAGAATCGGCTGATCCGCCGGGTTCACCTTCGCAAACGTAGGCGGCGTAGGCATCCCCGGAGGCATCATGCGAGACGATTGCGTAATCGCTGCTTGCACGTCCACCGCAGCCCCATCAAGACTCCGCGCCAGATCAAATTCAATCGTGATCTGCGTCGATCCCAGCGTGTTGATGCTGGTCATCGAAGCAAGACCTGCGATCGTCGAAAACTGAGCTTCGAGCGGTGTTGCCACTGCCGAAGCCATTGTCTCCGGGCTCGCCCCAGGCAACTGCGCTGTCACTAGCAACGTCGGCAGATCCACATTCGGCAAATCGCTAACCGGCAAATTGCGATATGCAATGACACCGAACAGACCAATCGCCACCATCAGAAGCGTCGTCGCAATCGGACGCTGAATAAAAATACCGCTTACATTCATGAATGAGCTTCACCAAGTGTGGGCTGTGCAATCGTAGCCTTCTTCCGGCTCGTCCACAGTCCCTGTAATTTATCGAGATACACATACACCACTGGAGTCAGGTAGAGTGTGATCGCCTGTGAGAAGAACAACCCGCCCACCACCACCAACCCAAGCGGCTTGCGGGATTCACCACCCGCGCCGTAACCAATCGCGATCGGCACCGCTCCAAGCAACGCTGCCGCCGTCGTCATCATGATTGGGCGAAACCGCGTAACACAACCCTCAAAGATTGCTTCCGCAGCACCCACTCCATGATTCCGCTGCGCCTGCAAGGCAAAGTCGATCTGCATAATCGCATTCTTCTTCACCAGCCCAATCAATAGAATCAACCCCACAAAGGCATAAAGGTTCAACTCCACATTCATGATTGTCAGCGTCAGCAACGCGCCAAACGCAGCCGAAGGTAACCCCGATAGAATGGTCAACGGATGGATGAAGCTTTCATACAGCACTCCCAATACGATGTACACCACAAGAATCGCCACAATCAACAGCATCGTCATATTCGAAAGCGAGTCTTGAAACACCTTCGCTGTGCCGGCAAAAGTCAGGTTGATATTGGAAGGCAGCTTCTCTTTCGCCATCTCTGTAATCTCTTCAACCGCCTCACCCAGCGCAATACCTGGCTTCAAATTAAATGACACCGTAACGCTAGGCAATTGCCCCGAGTGATTGATCGTCTGCGGGCCAACATCCTCACTCCGCTTCGTCACCGCATCAAGTGGAATCAACCGCCCATCGCCAGATTTCAGATACAGCTTCGCCAGCATGTCTGAGAATGCCTGGTAGCGTGGCGTCACCTCCAGCATCACCCGGTATTGATTATTTGGCGCATAGATCGTACTCGCAAAGTTATTTCCATAACCGTTGTAGATCGCCTGTTCAATCATCCGCACATCCAGGTTGTAGGTCGCCGCTTTGTCGCGATCAATTTCGATCTTCACCCTTGGGCTCCGCATCTGGATATCGCTATTAATATCGAGAACACTTGGCAGCTTTGCCACTTCGCGTTCAAATTTCTGCCCCTCACGATATAGCTGCGCCGTATCTGCTGTCTGCAGCGTCACCTGATAACTCGAACTCGACCCGCGTCCACCAAGGCGCAAAGCCGGTGGCAACGTCGGCACTGCCCTCACTCCAGGAATCGCCCCCAACTTCGGTCGCAACCGGTTCGCAATCTCAGCAGCAGAGGATTTCCGCTCCTTCAGTGGCTTAAGTCCCACAAACAACCGCCCGGTACTCCCTCCACCGCCGCCACCCATCATGCCACCGCCAACGCTAGACATGAAGTTATCGATATCTGGATCAGTTGTAAGAATTTGATTGATCTTCTCTTGATAACCGCGCATCGCAAGATAGCTAGTGCCTTGCGCCATCTCCGTATTCACATAGATCTGATCGGTATCCACATCTGGAATAAACCCTTTAGGCACTCGCTCAAACAGCCAGATCGTCGAAGCGAACATAGCAACAAAAACAATCACCATCACAAAATGATGCTTTACCACCCACCGCAGACTACCCTCATACATCCGCGTTGCAAATATAAGCGGAGCCTCAATAATTCGCGACAACAGGCTCGGCTTCTCAGGAGAATGTGGCCGCAAAATACGGCTCGCCAGCATCGGTGTCAGCGAAATCGACACAAACCCTGATATCAGCACTGCGGTCGTAATCGTCACCGCAAACTCGTGGAACAACCGCCCCAGCACGCCGCCCATAAACAGAATCGGAATAAACACCGCCGCCAGCGAAATCGTCATCGAAACAATCGTGAACCAGATTTCCTTCGACCCGCGATAGGCTGCCTCCATCGGCGTCATTCCAGCCTCTATATGACGCACGATGTTCTCAAGCATGACAATCGCATCGTCCACTACAAACCCAACACTCAGGATGATCGCCATCATCGACAGGTTGTTCATCGAGTAACCCAGCAGGTACATCACAGCAAAGGTTCCCACCAGCGACACCGGCAAAGCCAGGGTCGGGATAATCGTCGCCGTCGCCTTGCGCAAGAACAAGAAAATCACCATGATCACCAGACCCAGCGACAACAGCAGCGTCATCTGGATATCGGTAAACGCCTCACGGATATTCTTCGACCGATCGCTACGCAGTTTCAGCTCTACAGTGGGCGGCAACTGCTTCTGAATCGATGGCAACAGCTTCTTCACCGCATCGTTCACCTCTATTATGTTGCTGCCCGGCTGCCGCATCACCATCAGGTTCACGCCCTGCTCAAACTTGTTCGTCGCCTGACTCCAGTTCCAGGCCATGGTCCGCTCATCTTCACTCCCATCGCGAACAACTCCCAGATCCGCCAGCCGCACTGGCGCATTATTGCGGTAAGTCACAATCATCGTCGCGTAATCTTCAGCAGTCGGTAACTGTCCATTGGCCTGAATCGAATAAGCCTGCTTTGGCCCCCACATCGTACCCGTTGGCACATTCGCATTCCAGTTCCTGATCGCATCGCTCACTTCATTGATCCCGATCCCGCGCGAAGCCAGCTTCTCCGGGTCCACCTGGATGCGCA
This sequence comes from Bryobacter sp., assembly GCA_046590555.1. Lineage (GTDB taxonomy): Bacteria > Acidobacteriota > Terriglobia > Bryobacterales > Bryobacteraceae > Bryobacter. The sequence goes on from JBKJUN010000217.1 coordinate 3,637, forward strand.
CCGCATACTTTTGCGAGCCCATCAGGTTCACACTCGCCACACCATTCACTGATGAGATTCGCTGCCCGACAACCACTTGCGCATACTCATCCAGCTTCCACTTCGGCATCGAAGTTGTCGTCAATGCCAAAAACAAAATCGGGCTATCCGAAGGATTCTGCTTGCGGAATGAAGGCAACGACGGCATCCCCGGCGGCAACAGCGGCATCGCCGCACTGATGGCCGTCTGTACGTCCACTGCCGCACCATCAATCTCGCGCGACACATCAAACTGCATCGTCACACTAGTCGATCCCATCGAGTTCGAACTCGTCATCGAATCGATGCCCGCTATGCCGCTAAACTGCCTCTCCAGCGGAGTAGCCACAGCCGAAGCCATCGTCGTCGGGTCTGCACCAGGTAGACTAGCCGACACGCTTAGCGTCGGAAAGTCCACATTCGGTAAGTCGCTCACCGGCAACACGGTATAGCTCAAAATGCCAAACATGCTGATGCCCAGCATCAACAGAATGGTGGCCACGGGCCGCTTGATGAATATCGCGGAGAAGTTCATGTCAGATTATTCCGTTTTCTTGGGACGGCCTTCACCAGCACCCTTAGCCTCACCACCACCCTTGCGTCCCCCGCCACCACCAGGCGCACGCACATTCACCTTCACCCCAGGGGCAATCCTCAACTGCCCTTCAGTCACCACAGTCTCGCCCTCAGCTAGCCCCGTTGCGATCACCAACTCATTCCCGTTCCTCACCCCCAGGGTCACCGGCCGGTTCTCCACTCCGCGATCCGCCTTCACCACATAAACAAACGATCCATCCTGTCCGGTCTGCACTGCCTGATTCGGCACCACCACCGCTCCCTCCACCGTCCCCAGTCTCATCCGCACACGCACAAACTGACCTGGCCACATCTTCTTTTCCGCATTCGGAAAGCTAGCCCTCAAACGCAGCGTACCCGTCGTCGCATCCACAGCACTTTCGATAAAGATTAAATTCCCAACGCTAGGCGGCTCGGTCGAATCCTGTTGCGTGGCAAACACCGGGATCCGTTCCTTGCCAAACCGGCTGGCAATCTTCTGGAATTGCGATTCCGGCACAGCAAACGTAACGTTCACCGGCTGGATCTGGCTGATGATGATCAACTCACTGGAATTGGCAGAAACGATGTTACCCGGCTTCACCAGCAATGTCCCGGTCCGGCCCGTAATCGGCGCCATGATCGTTGTAAACCCCAACTGCACTTTCAAATTTTCAACCGTAGCTTTATTCGCAGCGATGTCCGCCCGCGAGCTCTCAATCGACGCCCGGTCCGCATCCGTCAATTCCTTCTGCGCCAGTGCCAATGCAGCCGACTGAGCCCCCTGCTCCTTCGACGCAATCCCTTCCTTCATTAGCATTTCGTTGCGACTTGAAACAGACCGCAAATAATCCGCCTGCGCCACATCCTTCGCCAAATTCGCCGTCGCCATCCGCAACTGCGCCTCACTCCGTGCCAGATTCGCCGTCGCTTGATCGATCTGTGCCGTCACCGTCCGCTTGTCGATTTCGAAAAGCTTATCCCCGGCCTTGACAAATTCGCCTTCTTTAAAGAAAGCAGCTTTCAACTCACCACTCACTTGCGGCTTGATGCTCACCGTGGAGCTCGCTTCCACGTTTCCAATGACGTCAAGGTCTAGCGGTACATCCTTGGTAGTGGCCTTAACTGCAACCACCGGCGCATCCCCGCCCCCTTTCTTGCCACCCTTGCCGGGTGCAGCAGCAGTCTGCTGATTGCAGGAGCTCAAAAACAAAATACTTGTGGCCAACAAGCCAGTCGAGAGATAAATCCGGTTACGCATGTAGATGTGGGAGGGAATGCCCTAAAATAGCAGGACTTTAATTCCCGCAGAAAAGTTACCCTCCCACACCGTATTGCCTAGTTGTCGATCTTCACTTCCGTATTGTTCTTGAATACATTCTTCTCGGAAGGATTGCTCGATGCGCTAGTCCTGAAAATTAACGTATTGCCTTCAACAACATTGAAGTTCGAAGAGGATGAAAACGCGATCGCCTGACGATAGCCGCGAATCAAATTCCCCTTGATCAGGTCGCCCTTGGGCCCCTCAGGATCTGTATCCGCCGGGTTGTAGCAAATCCCAAGCGGTGCGCTCAGGCTCGTCGTCGTCACCGTATTGTTCTCAATCCGGTTTCCAAACGTATTACCGCCGCGAACAAAAATCCCAAGTGCCGTATTGGCAATCTGATTATTTGCCACAACAGAATTCCAAGTCTGAACCAACATGATCCCAGCCTCAGGCGGCGCGCCAGCCATCCCGCGGATCTGCATATTCTCAATGCGGACATTACTCGACATCATGGTCACAACACCCATCAGTGCCGCTTCCACACTTCCGTTCTTTACCACTACATTGCGGGCACCCATCACACGAACCCCTGCCCCGGTAGCATTCCCAGGCCCAGTGATTGTCTGGCCATTCAAATCAAGCACAATGTTGTTGCCCGAAATCTGAATCCCCGCGCCAATAGAAGAGCTAACCGTCAACCCGGTGGTCAATACATAGGTACCAGCCTCTGTCAAAATCGTCGGCCCGGCAACGCCAATCAAACGAACATTCTGCGGCTGCGCCATCAATGAAGC
>JBKJUN010000355.1:0-2439 GCA_046590555.1 Bryobacter sp.
GGGTCCGTTGGGGTTCGGGTTGCGCGATGGTGGACTACGACAGGGATGGCCGCCTCGATTTGTTTGTTGCCAACTACGTCGATATAGAGATGGAAAAGAGCCCAAAGCCGGGTTCGATGCCGGAATGCATGTGGAAAGATACTCCGGTTGCCTGTGGCCCGCTAGGCTTGCCGAAGGGTCGCAATTACCTTTATCGTCAACTGTCGGATGGGCGATTTGAAGATGTTTCAGCCAAGGCAGGAATCTGGAAGCCTGGTGGACGTTACGGGCTTGGGGTGACTGCGGCGGATTTCAACAACGATGGTTGGCCCGATATCTATGTGGCTTGTGACCAGACTCCAAGCCTCTTGTATCAGAATCTGGGGAACGGCACCTTTAAGGAGAGGGCAATGGAGGCGGGCGTCGCTTACGATGCCAACGGACGCGCGCAAGCAGGCATGGGCGTGGCGGTTGGAGACTTCGACGGTAACGGGATGCTGGATATCGCCAAGACGAATTTCTCTGGGGATTTGCCTTCGCTCTACTTGAACGAGGATGGATCGTTCTTTCGCGATATTGCCGAGGCAGCGGGACTGGGGAAGCACCTGTTGCTGGGCTGGGGGATCGCCTTCACTGACTATGACGAGGACGGGAAGCTTGACCTGATTCTGGCGAATGGACATGTTTACCCTGAAGTGGACCGGGCGAAGTTTGGCGAGAGCTACCGGCAGCCGACGCTGCTCTATCGGAATCTTGGGGGCGGACGCTTTGAAGACTGGAGTGCCAAAGCCGGCGAGGCATTGATGCGCCCCAAGGCTTCGCGCGGTTTGGCGGTGGGTGACCTGGATGGGGATGGCCGGCCTGAGGTAGTGATCGCCAATATGAACGAAGCTCCGAGCGTGCTGAGGCGGGATGGTGTGCGTGGAAATCTGTTGCGGGTGACGCTGGAAGGGACTCGATCAAACCGGTCGGGGATTGGGGCTCGCGTTACGGTGGAGGCGGGGAAGGCTCGCTACGTGGCGGAACTGAGCAGCGGAGGGAGTTATTACTCACAACACGAGAGTGCTCTCTACTTTGGGTTGGGCGGGGCCACCAGGGTGGACCGCGTGACAGTAAGGTGGCCACGAGGGACGAGTGAGGTTTGGCAGAATATAGATCCTGCCAAGTCTTTGCACTTGATCGAGGGCAAGGCGCCTTAGATCGGCACGCCGAAGTCTGTCCAATTGAGGACTTTGCCCTGACGGCAAACTTCATTGCCAAGGATCGCAGTGAGTGCGGCTGTTGCGCCAACCGTTACGTCGGAGGGGTTATTTGCACCCTTCTGGATTGCATCGTAGAAGGCGGTGGTGTGGGCGTCGGGGTTCTCTTGTACCTTCGGTGAGATTACTGCCTGCTGCTTGCCGTCGATCGTGTACATGGCGTACGAACTCATGAGCTCGGCTGAACCCTTGCTGCCGTATACATTGATGTATTGGTTGTTGGCAGGCATGTTGCGCGGATGGAAGACGAGTTGGGTGAAGGACATTTTGACGCCGTTGGCGTAGTCGTAGGTGATGCTCTGGTGGTCGTAGATGTCGCGTCCTGCGGGTTCGTTCTTGTGCAGTTGAATGCCTCCGAAGCCTGCAGCCCGGGTTGGGTGCTGGCCGATGACCCAATTGCAGGCGTCGAGATTGTGGACGGATTGTTCGACGAGATAGCCGCCGGACTTGGCGTAGTTGAAATACCAGTCGCTTGAGGGGCCGGTGTAATCGAGGTCGGCTGTCGCGTGGCGCTGGGCTTTGACGAAGAGGATCTCGCCGAGAATGCCGTCGTGGATTTGCTGGACGGCGGTGCGGAGTTGCACCATAGAGCGCAGTTGCTGGCCCGATTGGAAGACGCGCTTAGTTGCCTTGGCCGTGGCGAGCAATTCCTTGAGGTCGGCTGCGGTTGTTGCAATTGGTTTTTCGCAATAGACATGCTTGCCCGCTTTGAGGGCGGCGATTGCCATCTCGGCATGCAGGTGGGGGGGAGTTGCGATGAATACGGCGTCGATGTCTTTACGGTCGAGAATTTTGCGCCAGTCAGTAGTGGTGGCGGGGTTGCTTTTGGCCGATGTGGTGGCTGCCTTGTCGAGCCGGTCGGGCTTGTTGTCGCAGATCATCGCCATTCGGGCGCTCGACTGGTTGAGGATACTCCCGAGCAGGAAGGACCCTCGGTTACCCACGCCAATGATGGCGGTAGAGACTTGCGAGTTCGGGCTGGTCTGGGCCAGGAGGCTGGAGCCGGTGGCTAAGAAAAGACGGCGATTCATGATTGTAATCCTCTGATGACGGTTTCTATGTATTGTCGGGCACGCAGGGCGAGCTGGTCGATGCGGGCTGGATCTGTTGGCCTTGGGACCAAGGGCTCGAAGATGTTTTCAAAGGTGAGCGGAATGGAGAGGCCGGTATTCAGCACCGGGCTGAACAGCTTATAGTGATC
>JBKJUN010000495.1:0-8550 GCA_046590555.1 Bryobacter sp.
GAACGGTCCGGTGTCCCCTACGCGCATCCCGTTGACGTAGACCTCATACACCGGGCTCACCGGCCCCAACGTCAAGGCCAGCGGCATTCCGGAGGCCCACGCAGGAAGGTCTACGGAGCGGCGCAGCCAGAATAGCTTGGAGGTGGGCTGCTGCTGCCACGGCAGTTGGGTCGTGCTCCAGCCCCGATCGTCGAAGTCCGGCTGGGCAAAGGCGGGTTGATCGCCCTCGTACTGTCGCCATTCGCCGCTTAGATCGATGTAGAGCGCCTGTTGGCCCAGCATCATACCGGCACTCAGCAGTATCCAAAATACGATGCGCATGTTCACGCTAACCTCCGCACGGTGACTACCGTGATGTCGTCGTTCTGACCCCAGGCCTTGGCCGCCTCGGCGATTTCCTTCGCAGGCCTCATCGAGATCTCGCGAGTACGCTCGAAGCCGAATAGCTCGCGTCGGGCGTTTTCCGCTTCGACCACGCCGTCGGAGACCAGGGTGAAATACTTTCCCACCACGGCAGACTCCCCGTACTCAATCCCGGCCGCGACTCCCAGCGGCAGGCCCGGATCCACCGCCGTCTCCGCTCCGTCGACCCAGGGCGAAGGGTGACCGGCATTGGCGACCATAGCCGGCCCGTCTGAATCGAAGCGCGCGCAGCAGCAAGTGACGAATCCGCCGCCGGTGTGTCCGACCAAGCCATCGTTCAAGGCGCCCAGAATGGCTGCGGGCGAGGCCGATTTCTCGTTCCGCAGGATCCCCACCGCCACCGACACCAGCATCGCGGCCTTCAGCCCCTTGCCGCTGACGTCGCCTAGCACTACGATCAACGAACCGCCGGGCGTGGCGCGGGTCCAGTAGAAATCGCCGCCCACTTCCTGCGCCGGTTCATAAACGGCCTCCACCTCGAAGCACGGAACTGCTGCGGGGGCTGTAAGCAGCAGATGTTGAACCACGCGCGCGGCTTCGAACTCGCTGGCCAGGCGCTGCTTCTCCCGCCGGTCCGCCGACAACCGGCGGATCAGCATTGCCAGAATCAACGCCGCCAAGCAGGTGAACAGCACCTGATCGCGATCGACCTGGTACTGGCCACAGCGAAATGAGACGGGCACGAGGTTTGGGACGCCCACGATGCGCCGGAAGAAGTCCTCGGCATGCACGAACCCCAGCAGTCCGAGCGTGAGGCCGACGAGCCGTTCTTCCCAGGAAACACGCTGACCGCTCGCTCGCCAAGCGTGGACGAACGCCAGCGCGATGAGGAGACCGCCACCGAGGAACGTGCCCCAATAGAAGCGCATCATTCCGGTGGTTCCACCGGGCCAGGAGGCCGTTAGAGTCAGCCCGAAACTGGTCCAGCAGGCCAAGCGCCACCAAAGGCGTCCGGGCGGGGCCAGCGCGGCCAGCGCAAACTCCCCGAGCAGAGGCCAGACCGAGGTGGCCAACGCGAGTTGGAAGCCCGTCACCCCTGAGCTCCCGATGGGCCGGGAGGAAGGGCTTAATTGAGACAGATAGAAGAACTCGCTGCCGCCATGGGCCATAGCCACCAGCACGAACCAGAGCAGTTCGCGGCGGCGATCACCCAGCCAAGCCAGGAAACTGATGGCGGCCATGCCCCAGAGAATCGCCCCGAAGACGAGTCCCAGGGAGAGACGCACGTATTGCGCGTGAAACTGCGCTTCACCCGGGTCGACGGGCAACTGCCCCTGATACGTGAGTAGATAGGGGCCCTGGTCGATGAGACGCTATTGAGGCGGTATGGGAATCTTACGGTGGACTCGCAAGGCGATTTGCAGAGGCTGGCCGGCGGTGACCAGGCCAGCGGGAATCGTAAAGATGCGCGGATGCGGCAGAGCGGCGTCTTCGTACGATTCAAAGCTGCCCGTGGTGGCGATGCGCTGGCCGTTTACATAGACCTCGTATCCGTCTCGCAGTGCGCCCAGCGTAAGCGCCAACCGGTCCGGGTCCGCCCCGGCAGGCAACGTGACGCGGCGGCGTAGCCAGCCCACGCGGCCACCGGGCCCAAAGGGATTCGCGCTCCCCATTGGCAAGATCGAAGTCCGCCAATCGCGATCATCGAAGTCCGTTTGAGCGAAGCGAAGGTTGTCACCGCGTTGGGCTTGCCAGAGGCCCGCCAAGTCGAGGTGCAGGCCATTCTGCGCCGCGAGGGGCCCGGCGAGCAGCAGGACCAGCACACAGCATGGAATCCAGCGGCGCCAAGCGAGCTTGTTCCTCAAGATCGTGAGACCCAACAGGACCAAGCCGACCACGAAGAAGGGGTCCGTGACCGTACGCGGCATGGCAGGTAGCAGGAACGCGCCCAATGCTTCCCCGTGGGAGCCGGTACTTTCCCCCTTGGCAAACGTCTCATACATGGCGAGTATCAGCCCTTTCATGTGTTCCTCCGCACCGTAACAACGGTGATGTCGTCGTTCTGGCCCCAGGCCTTGGCGGCTTCTGCCATCTCCTGAGCGGTCCGCAGCGAAAGTTCGCGCGTGCGCTCGAAGCCAAACAACTCGCGCTGTTCATTCTCGGCCTCAACAACCCCGTCGGAAACAAAGCAGAAGACCGCGCCACGGAAATTCGACTCGGTATAAGTCACATCCGCAACGACCCCCAACGGCAGGCCTGCTTCGATCTCCAGTTCACGGCCTTCGGCGTACGGGGCCAAGTGGCCGGCGTTGGCAATGGTCACCAACCCGTCCAGATCGAAGCGCGCGCAACAACACGTGACAAAGCCGCCACCCGTGCGCCCCAGCAACGATCGGTTCAAGTGCGCCAGCACTTCACCCGGTGATCGAGAGAACTCGTTGCGCAGAGATCCGATCACCGACGAAACCAGCATTGCCGCCTGCAAACCCTTCCCACTGACGTCGCCCACCAGTACCAGCAACGAGCCGTCTTCACCGGGTAGGGTTTGATAGAAATCGCCGCCCACCTCGCGCGCCGGCAGGTAAACCGCCTTTACGGCGAAAGCAGAAGTTGTTGTATCGGCCGCACCCAGCAAGTTCTCCTGCACGCGGCGCGCGGCTTCAAAATCACGTGTTAGTTCCCGCTGACGGGCACCTTCGCGGCGCACTCGCGCGTAGAGCAGCGTAGCGATCGCTACTGCGATCAACGCGTCGGAGGTCCTGCGAAGGGAGAAGACAAAAGGGCCGACGTTATAGTAGTTGGCCGGATTCCAAATACCGGTGACGCCCATCACCAAGGCATTGACGGCGACAGCGAGCACGACTGCTAGCCCTGGCCGCCGCCCCCGCCAGACCACCCATACGCAGCCCAGGCTGATCGCGATCTGGGCTATCCGACCGAACTGCCGGAGCGCGATTGCGATGTCCCACGGCAAAATCCACAAACTGGCGCTCACGTACCACAAACTGATTGCAAGGGCGATCGCAAGGCTGGCCCACCGCAGCCACTGCCGCCATTCCGGCAGCAGTGCGGCTAAGAGCCAGCCGAAGAAGAGTGTAGTAGCTGCATAGCTCAAGAATGCCCAGGCGAACGTAACAAAGGAGGTCTTGGGCAAATCCAGCAGAGCCATTGCCACCGGGGTCGTGGCGTAGACTGCCAACGCAAGCAGCGCGACGCCGGCCCAGAGTAGCTCGTCGTCGTCTCGTTGCCTTCGCATCGCCAGGCACAGACCGCTGCAAGCGAGAATTACCAGCCAACCCAGGATGCCAGGCAATCCCTGTACATTACGCCGCGCCACCAGAAGTTCCCGCTCTCGTTCTACTAAACTAGCCAAACCGATAACGGGAAAGACGTTGGGAAACGTAGCGATCTCGTAAAGCTCCATGTTATTCGTTACAGGCAATCGCCAGCGCCGGACGGCAATCCGCACCGAGCCTTCATGGCAAGCCTCTGCTGGAATCCGAAAAGCCATGCGCTGGAAAGGAAACGCCGTGACAGCGCGATCGTCCATAGATCCGAACGGTGGCAATGATCCAAACGTGCCGATCTTCACCCCACCCGCAAAAACCTCATAGGCCTCGTCGAGCTTCCAGATGCCCAGAGCGAGGGAATGTCCCTGCCACTGAGGCGGTATGCGGTACGTCACCCGATACCAAGTGACGGGTGCAACGTCTCGCGTTCCAATGGTCCTCGAACCGAGCGGGGCCGCGTTCTTCCAATCTGAGTCGTCAAAGCCGGGGGCTGCCCAGCGCGCGTCGTCGCCCTCTTTCGCCCGCCAGCTCTTCAAATCGACGAGCTCGTCCTGCGCCGGCAGCATCGCTGCGCCCAGCAGCATCAAGGCCAATATTAGGGCCATTTTTATACCACCCTCCGCACGGTGACCACCGTGATGTCGTCGGTCTGGCCCCAGACCCTGGCAGCTTCGGCGATCTCCTGTGCGGACTTGCTGCTGATCTCGCGCGTGCGGTCGAAGCCGAAGAGCGCGCGCTGGGCATTTTCAGCTTCTACAACGCCATCGGAGATGAAGGTGAACCGCTCACCCCTCACGACGGACTCAGCGTACTCCACTCCCGGCACAAGCCCCAAGGGAAGCCCGGACTCAATCACAAGTTCCCGGCCGTCGCAGTAGGGAGCGGGATGTCCAGCATTGGCGATCGTTACATTCCCGTCAGCATCAAACCGAGCGCAGCAACACGTCACGAATCCGCCTCCGCTGCGGCCGATGAGACCTTCGCTCAACACCGCGAGAATACGCGCTGGCGATGATGTCTTCTCGTTGCGCAAGATCCCAATGGTCAACGAAACCAGCATGGCCGCCCGCAGTCCCTTACCGCTCACGTCGCCAACCGCGATGATACGCGAGCCGTCTTCACGATCGAGCACTTGATAAAAATCGCCGCCGACTTCCGAGGCTGGAAGGTAAACCGCATCGACTCCAGAGATTTCCCCCGACGGCAACAGCAGCGACTGGACTTCCGCCGCCGCCTCCACTTCGTATTTCAAACGCTCCTGCTCGGCCTCGGTGACCGCCGCCCTTTGGTGCAAAATCACACCCATTGCATAGAGCAGCAGCAGAATCGGCGAGCGAAGAACAACTGTCCACACTTCATTACTGGCGGCGAAAACGCCGGTCGATGTGGCCACCGAGAGAATTGAGTAGTAGTTGGCGACGAGGTAAGGGATCAGTACGGCATGAATGCCTGCGAATCCGGCTTGACTCCGGACAGTGCGCCAGCCTTGCTCGAAGTAGACTGCGCCCGCCAAGGGCGTCGTGAACTGCACCGCTGTTCCTACGATGGACAGTGTTTGCAATTCCGGCAAACGCAACAACACAATTAGCAGGTTGATCCCTGTAGCGCCAAGGGAAATCCAGGTCGGCTTCGTCTTGAAAAGAGCGCATAGAAAGGCTAGCCAGAAGAGATAAAAGGCGACATTTGTCACCACAATTACCGCCGTGCCTGTATATCGAGTCAGCCCGAAGGCATCCGGTATGAATAGGACGATTCGAGTCCCCATGGTTGCCCACATCAGTAGACCGCACCACAAGAACTCGGCGTGGCGTCGCCGCCAGATTGGCAGCAGCAGCAGAAACAAGCCCCCGAACCCCAACCCGGCGATCAGCACGCGGGCGTACCCTGACGCCCGGATCGCGTCGTAGTTCCACGCGGCGATCTTACCTGCCATCGCCTCTCGTGACCCGATCCAAGATGTGCTTGATTCAACCGAACCAGTTTGCCCGCCAGAATAGAGCCTGGAATCATACGAGCGGATGGCCAACACCACGTTCGCTTGCCCTGACGGCAATGCAAAGCCTGCGGGCGTCGCGTAGTGCTGCCCGGCGAGCGTCCCTACCTTGCCTCCAAACGAGCCGATCTTCGTTCCGTTGGCGAAGATTTCGTAGGCCGGGAAGAGCGGGCCGATCAGGACCTGCACGTTCCGGTCCGCCGGAACGGTCACATGGATGCGATACCAGGTGTAGCCTAGCGCGCCTGGTGCGGGCGGACGCGGCATGGTGATGGAGGTCCAAGAGGAGTCGTCCAGCGCCGGATCGGCCCAGCGCAGGTCGTCACCGGTCTTCTGCTTCCACACGCCAGCCAGCGGAGTGGACTCCTCGCCAGAGCGAACCTCAATCGTCTGCCCGCCAAGCGAGACAGCGCAAATCGCAATCCCCCAAACAGAAATCCAAAGATACTTCATCAAGCGTTCCTCCGCACCGTGACAACGGTGATGTCGTCGGTTTGGCCCCAGGCCCTGGCAGCTTCGGCGATCTCCTGTGCGGACTTGCTGCTGATCTCGCGCGTGCGGTCGAAGCCGAAGAGTTCGCGCTGGGCATTTTCAGCTTCTACAACGCCATCGGAGATGAAGGTGAACCGCTCACCCCTCACGACGGACTCAGCGTACTCCACTCCCGGCACAATCCCCAAGGGAAGCCCGGACTCAATCACAAGTTCCCGGCCGTCGCAGTAAGGAGCGGGATGTCCCGCGTTGGCGATCGTCACATTCCCGTCAGCATCAAACCGGGCGCAGCAACACGTCACGAATCCGCCTCCGCTTCGGCCGATGAGACCTTCGTTCAACACCGCGAGGATGCGCGCTGGCGATGATGTCTTCTCGCTGCGCAAGATACCGATGGCCAAGGAAACCAGCATGGCCGCGCGCAGCCCCTTGCCGCTGACATCGCCCACCACCACAATGCGAGAGTTAGCGTCATGATCGAGGAGTTGGAAGAAGTCGCCGCCGACTTCCGACGCCGGAAGATACACCATTTCGACTCCCTCAATTGCTGCAGACGGTAGCATCAGAGACTGCATTTCTGCAGCAGCGGCCATCTCGCCGGCCAGTCGCTGCTTCTCGCGGCGGTCTTCGCCGAGGCGTAAGATCAACAGCACGAGCATCACCGAGGAAAGCAGTCCGTTGACTGCCGAGATGGTCACGATCAGAAACGATCCTACGAAGAACGCGCCCGGAATGGGCCAGAGGCCGGGAAGAGTCCGGCTGATCGCGCTGTTCATTCCCACAATCGAATAGAGAAGCAAAGCAAAGGCGAAGAGCTTGTCTGGCAGGAGGGGACTGCGTAAACGCCCAGCTCCCCAAATTAAAGGCAGCATCAACGCCGGAACCTGCCAGTAGAAGCCCGGCAACACCAGGCGTGCGCCGAGGGTAAGAAGCAGCGCACCGACCCACCAGCGAAGCGGTAAATCGGTGCCGAAGAGGACCAGGTAGGTGGCAGCCGCCAGAAATAGAAAGGCCGCCGGAATCGACCAAGTGAAGATGGCTGGAGAGACTTCGACTTCGTAAATAAACAGTAATTGAGATCCGCTGAACGCACAAATGCAAAGCTGAAACAGGCCGAACCAAAGCAATTCGCGCCGGGAAGAGTTTGTGACCCACAACACGAGGAGCAGGCAACTGATGCCAAATGCAGTCCAGGAAAAAACGATAAAGGAGGATGCGTTTCGCTGCAGGCGGCCGAGGGCTGCGCGGGCGGCCTCTTCGGCAAAAGAGCGATCTGAAAGCAGGTAGGGGCCTTCATCCAAAAGGAAAGAGGCATTCCCCCAGGGAGCAGACCGGTGTTCTCCACGCAAGGCGACCACAAACGGTTCGCCCGGCTTGAGCACACCTTCTGAAACTGCAAATACTCGTGGCACGAAGAACGGAGGATCTTCGCCAAGCTGGCAGGGAATTCGCCCGATGCGAACGCCATTAACAAAGGCTTCCCCGCAGAAGTTGTAAGAGCCCACGGTGAGTGCAAGTGGGCCAATTGTAGCCGGTGCGACGGCGTGCTTGCGAAACCACGCGACGCCCGTGGGCACTTGTTCGCGCCGGGGAAGACTTACGGTGGTCCAGCCTGAATCATCCAGGGCCGGTGAGGAGTAACGAGGGTCGTCGCCTTCGTGCCACTTCCATGTTCCTTCAAGGCTCACGGTTTGGGCCGCGAGGCCGATGGATAAGAATAAAAGAATAACGCTAATTTTCAAAGCTGCCTCCGCACCGTGACCACGGTAATGTCGTCGTTCTGGCCCCAGGCTCTGGCGGCTTCGGCGATCTCGCCTGCGGACTTGCCGCTGATCTCCTTTGTCCGCTCAAAGCCAAACAACTCGCTCTTCTCGTTCGCCGCCTCGACGATGCCGTCAGTCAAAAATGTGATCGTTTCACCTGCGGCTAACTGCAACACTGTTTCGTCATGCTCGAGCCCCAACGCCAAGCCCAAGGGCAAGCCAGGCTCCGTCGCGATCTCAACCCCATCGCGATAAGGATTCAAGTGCCCCGCATTGGCGATGGTCAGTTGCCCGTCAATGCTACAGCGGCAAACGATCGCCGTGACGAAGCCGCCGGAGCCCTCACCTAATGTGCCGTTCATCACGACCAATAGCGCGGCAGGCAGCAGGTCCTTATGGGAACGAATCACCCCAGTCACCATTGACACCACAAGGGCGGCCTTCAAGCCTTTGCCGCTCACGTCGCCCACCACTACAAGCAACGCGCCGTCGCTGGCGGTCAGCACTTGGTAGAAGTCCCCGCCCACTTCCTGAGCCGGTTCATACACCGAGTCGACGGCATAGCCCGGCTGCACCGCCGTTGCGCCGGTAATCAGCAATTGCTGTACTCCGCGCGCGGCTTCAAGCTCGCCCGCCAGACGGTGCCGAT
>JBKJUN010000608.1:0-2738 GCA_046590555.1 Bryobacter sp.
AGCGGGATGGTGGGCATGGGTATGATTCCAGTATGGCGATTCGACGAATTGTGGAACTGGGTGATCCTCTATTGCGGGCTACCTCGCAGGAAGTTACGGAGGTGAGTGCGGCTTTTGCGACTCTCGATGATCTTCGGGATACCCTGCATGAGTTTCAGCGGGTGCAGGGCTTTGGGCGGGGGATTGCGGCGATTCAGATTGGAGTGGCGCAAAGGGTAATTTATATCGAGATCGGGGGCGAGGTTTTTGAGCTGATCAACCCAGTGCTGACGCGGATGAGTGCCGAGAAGTTCAAGATGTGGGACGACTGCTTCAGCTTTCCGAATCTGATGGTGGAGTTGGAACGGAGCCAGTCGGTGACGTTGCGGTATCAGGATCGTGGCGGGGGGTGGAACGAGATCGAAGCCGACGGTGCCTTTTCGGAGCTATTACAGCATGAGGTGGACCATCTGGACGGGGTTTTGTCGATCGACCGGGCGCTCGACAGGCGGGAGTCGTTTATGACTCGGACGCAATACTTGAGATCTTTAGAAAAAAATCCACTTAGAACGTCCTAGGGTAATTTTTACCAAATGCAATTATAATCGAGTTGGGAAGTATGGCCGATAACATAAACATGCAGAATCGGAGAACGAATCCTCGGATGTTGTGCGCAGATCTTGTAAAGATCCAGTGGCGCGACAAAAGCGGCGTAGACCACACCGTAGTGGCGAACCTGGAGGACATCTCACTGTCTGGAGCTTGTCTGCAACTGGAGGAAGATGTTCCTTTGCAGGTGATGGTAACCATGACACACGACAAGACTTCGTTTGAAGGGCGGGTTAGGTACTGCATCTTCAAGGACATTGGGTACTTTTTGGGCGTGGAATTTGAACCTGGATACCGCTGGTCTGCTAAGGAATTTAAGCCGATGCACTTGCTGGATCCGCGGCGCATCGGTGGCTTGAAGGACGAAGGAACCAGCACTACCTCTAAGAGTGTGATTGCCAACTAGTTAGACGAACTTGTATTGACCGGGGATGGGCAGCGGCGGAGCTTCCATCTTGAGGTCGTAGCCATATTCTTTGGGGCTGCGGTCCAGGGTGGAGTTGAGGATCTGGTCCCAGGTGATCTCCTGGCCAGAATAAGCGCTTTCACGGGCCATGATGCAGGTAAGAGTGCTTTCGGCAACCGTCATCGCATGGTTGATGAAGGGGCCGTCTCCACGGATAGATTTCGTAAGCGCGACGTGCTCGGCGACATAGGGGTTAATGTCTTTGGTGCCGAGGTCGCGGCAGTTGGACTTGCCTTTGGTACCGATGATGAGTTCGCTGACGTTGGTGTAGAGGCCCTTGGGGAACTGCCGGCAATAGCTGGACAGGCGCACGCCATTGGGGTATTCAAAATCAGCAGATATGTGATCGTAGATCCCGCCATGGACTTCATCGCGCGGACGCCAGACGGCACCACCGGTGGCGACGACCTTCACAGGGTGGGCATTCATAACCCAGTTGATGACATCAATGTTGTGCAGGTGTTGTTCGACGATTTGATCGCCGGAGAGCCAGACGTTGGAATACCAGTTGCGATGTTGCCAGCTCATGTCGCCCCACTTGGGATCGCGGCCTTTGGGCTGCTGGATCACCGGGGTGCCAACCCAGTAGGCGTAGGCGGCGCGGATTTCGCCGAGGGTGCCGGACTGGATCTTGTCAACTGTCTCGACATATTCGCGCTGAAAGCGGCGCTGGGCACCAGAGATCACCGTGAGCTTCTTCTCTTCGCTCTTCTTGGCGGCGGCCATAAAGCGACGGATTCCTGCCGGGTCTGTGGCGAAGGGCTTTTCGCAGAAAACGTGTTTGCCAGCGTCAACGGCGGCTTCAAAGTGCATGGGGCGGTAGCCGGGCGGGGTGCAGAGCATAACGATATCGACGTCGCTGGCTATCACTTTTTTGAAGGCGTCAAAACCGGTGAAGTGGTGTTCGGGGTCGACCTTGATGCGGTCGTGGGTTTTGGGGAAGCGGTTTTGGTCGCGCAGCCAGGCGAGGTTTGATTCGAGTTTGTCTTCGAAGAGATCGCCGATGACGGTAAGGTCGACGTTGGGGTCTGCCGATAGGAGGTCTACGACTGCCTGGCGGCCACGGCCGCCTGCGCCGATGAGGCCAGCCTTGAGCTTGGCCGGGCCTGCGCCGCGAACCAGTTCAGGACGGACGATCGTGAAAGCGCCAGCCGTCAAAAAGGCCCGGCGGTCTTTCAAAGATTGAGGTAAATTAGGAAACTCCATGTCTCGGACTACTGCAACCAATCATATCCCGCCCAGTAGTGTTTACGCAGCGGCTGTTACACCGTTTCGCGAAAGGTCAAACTACGTTGACCTGGGCGCGGCTATGGAGATTCTGGATTTTCTCGAGGCGTCGCCCGCCAAAGGGATCAGCATCTTTGGAACGACTGGCAACTTTTTGAACTTTGATGTGGAAGAGCGCGAGAAGCTGGTGACCTTTGGTGTGAAGCGCTGCCGTAAGCCGGTGATTGTGGGGATTGCGCATTCTACGTTGGACGTGGCGGTGTATCTGGCTGAGCAGGCGGCGGGGGCCGGGGCAACGGCCGCGTTGATTTTGCCGCCTTATTACTTTCGCTATAGCGTGACGCAACTGGAAGAGTTTTTTTTGCGGCTGGGAGAGAAGGCGGCTCGCGTTGTGCCGCTTTATCTGTACAACATTCCGTTTTTTACTTCGGCCTTACCGGTGGAAGTTTCAGAGCGC
>JBKJUN010000725.1:0-4476 GCA_046590555.1 Bryobacter sp.
CACGGTAGGCCTCCACCAACTCCGTCCCTCGATCCAATTGCTCTCGCTGCTTGCTCATCCTTCCACTCAAGCAGTTTTGGCCAGTTCCTTCAAGATGGGTTTGCTCTGTCGCTTACGTTCGACTTTATGAAACGATCGATCCGAAAACAGGAGAGACTAGAAATAGGCATTGGAAGCTACTTTTGAGCAATCGATTGAATTTGGAGATTCTAGATTCAATTCGAGCTAAGAGTAAGCTTCGTTCGACTGAAAATGATTACGCTGTTCACCATTTAGGCGCGGTGCGAACGGTGTCAACTGAATGTATCAAAACCGTTGATGGTGGCAATATGAAATCAGAGGCTGGGGAATCTCTAAGGGACCGTGAGTTAATCCAAGGGATATCCGCAGTCAAAATTCAGACAAAAAATCCAAAGATCGTATCCTGGTATTCCCTCGAACATGGATGCGCCTTGATCGGACAATAGGTTTACTATAGAAACCCTGCACCAGACCAAGCTAACAAATGGATGGAGAGGGGCAGTATTAAGCGTCTTGCATTCATATCTGGGACAGAGCCCGATCTTAAGCTCTTTGAAATCCCTGCTGAATATGAGGAGCTGCCGAATTCAAAGCTCTTCATCAAATCAGCTGCACAGATTCTCGGCGTAGAGAAGGACTGCAATCCGCAAACCTCGGCAGCAAAGGATAGAAAGTATTACGCGCAGCGACCTTGAAGAGTTAGCAATAATTTCAAGATCGCAGCTATGAACTTGGGGCAATTTTCGAACAGCGGGTCGAAAATTGCCCCAAGCGATATTCCGAATCACAATTGCCGTAGCTTAGCTTGAGGAGATTTCTCTAAGCCTTGGCGTAGTCTTCGATTGGCACGCAACTGCAGACCAGGTTGCGGTCGCCATAGACGTTGTCGATTCGAGAGACCGGGCACCAATATTTGTCTACCCTGGCCGTGCCTTCTGGGAAGCAGCCTTCTTCGCGGGTATACTTGCGATCCCATGTTGCGGTGACTAAGTCATGGACGGTGTGGGGTGCGTGACGGAGCGGAGATTCCGTGATCAGAAGCTTGCCGCTCTCGACTTCGGCTATCTCTTTGCGGATCTGGATCATTGCGTCGCAGAAACGGTCTAGCTCGATCTTTGATTCGCTTTCAGTTGGCTCAATCATTAGCGTTCCCGCTACCGGGAAGCTCATTGTGGGGGCGTGGAAGCCGTAGTCGATCAGACGCTTGGCGATGTCGTCCACGGTTACGCCGCAACTGTCTTTTAGGGGACGGGGGTCGAGGATGCACTCGTGGGCTACGCGGCCGTTCGCGTTTTGGTAGAGGATCGGGAAGGAGTTGGCTACACGCTTGGCGATGTAGTTTGCGTTGAGGATCGCGATCTCTGTCGCATGCTGGAGGCCTTCGCCGCCCATCATCAGGATGTACATGTAGGAGATTGGTAGGATCGAAGCTGAGCCGTAGGGGGCTGCTGAGACTGGGCCTACTGGAGCGGTGCCGTTGTCGAGGAAAGGGTGGCCCGGCAGAAAAGGCGCGAGGTGCGCTTTGACTCCGATGGGGCCCATGCCAGGGCCACCTCCGCCGTGGGGGATGCAGAAGGTCTTGTGGAGGTTGAGGTGGCTGACGTCGGCACCGTAGTCGCCCGGACGGGAGACGCCAACCTGCGCGTTCATGTTTGCGCCATCCAGATAGACCTGGCCGCCGTGGGAATGAACGATTTCACAGATCTCGCGGATGCGCTCTTCGAAGACACCGTGCGTCGAGGGGTAGGTGACCATCAGGGCCGCCAATTTGTCGCTGTGCAGAATCGCTTTGGCGCGGAGATCTTCTTCGTCTACGTTGCCTTCGGAATCGCAGTTCACGACCACTACTTCCATACCGACCATGTTGGCGGAGGCAGGATTCGTGCCGTGGGCAGAGCTTGGGATCAAACAAACTGTGCGGTGAATGTCGCCCCGGCTGCGATGGTAGCCGCGGATCGCCAGCAGGCCAGCGTATTCGCCTTGGGCACCGGAGTTGGGTTGCAGAGATACAGCATCGTAGCCGGTAACGGTGCAGAGCTGAGCCTTGAGATGTTCGAACATCTCGTTGTAGCCGGTGGCTTGATCGAGTGGGGCGAAGGGGTGGATACTGCCGAATTCCGGCCAGGTGAGGGGCATCATCTCGGCGGTGGCGTTGAGCTTCATCGTGCAGGAGCCGAGGGGGATCATGGCGCGGTCGAGGGCGAGGTCGCGATCGCAGAGCTTGCGCATGTAGCGGAGGATCTCGGTCTCGCTGCGGTAGCGGTGGAAGACCGGGTGGGTGAGGATTTCACTGGTGCGCGCGGGGAGAGTGTGAGTGGTTGATAGCTCGGCGTAGCTCAAGTGGCCGCCGAAGATCTTCCAGATGGTTTCGATTAGCGCCGGTGTGGTGGCTTCGTCTAGCGTGATGCCGAGTTTGCCGGGGAGGACGCGGAAGTTGATGCGGTGTTGTTTAGCTGTTTCGATCAGGGCCTGTTGCTTGTCGCCGACTTCAACGGTGAGGGTGTCGAAGAAGGTTGTGTTCGAGATCTTGAAGCCGAGGCGGCGGAGGCCGGCGGCCAGGATCGCAGTGTTGGTGGCAACGGTGTTTGCGATTTGCTTGAGGCCTTCGGGACCGTGATAGACGGCGTACATAGAAGCGATGACGGCGAGAAGGACCTGAGCAGTGCAGATGTTGGAGGTGGCTTTCTCGCGGCGGATGTGTTGCTCACGAGTTTGCAGTGCAAGGCGGTAGGCAGAGTGTCCTTTGGCGTCGATCGAAACACCGACGAGGCGGCCGGGCATTGCGCGCTTGTAGGCGTCTTTGACGGCCATGTAGGCGGCGTGGGGGCCGCCGTAGCCCATGGGAACGCCGAGGCGTTGCGTTGAGCCAATGGCGATGTCTGCGCCCATTTCTGCGGGGCTTTTGAGAATCGTTAAAGCCAGGGGATCAGCTGCTACGACGGCGATGGCCCCTTTGGCTTGGAGGGCGGCGATGGTTTCTGTCCAGTCGGTAACTTCGCCGTGGGTGCCTGGGTATTGGAAGATGGCTCCGAAGACTTGGGCCGAAGCCAGATCGATGTGAGGGTTGCCGGAGATGACCGTCCAGCCGAGGGCTTCGGCGCGGGTTCGGATCAGCGCCAGAGTTTGGGGATGGACTTCGCTATCGACGAAGAAGCTGGTGGACTTGACTTTGGTGACGCGCTGGGCGAGAGCCATGGCTTCGGCGGCGGCGGTGGCTTCGTCGAGGAGAGAAGCGTTGGAGACGTCGAGGCCGGTGAGGTCGCAGATCATCGTCTGATAGTTGAGAAGGGCTTCGAGGCGGCCCTGGCTGATCTCGGGCTGGTAGGGCGTATAGGCGGTATACCAGGCAGGGTTTTCGAGAATGTTGCGCTGGATGACGAAGGGAAGGAGTGTGCCGTGATAGCCGGTGCCAATGAGCGAGGTAAAGACTTCGTTTTTGCTGGCGATCTCGCGCATGCGGGCGATGGCGGCGACTTCGCTTAGGGCTTCACCGAAGTTGAGAGCGTCCTTTTGGCGGATGGAGCCGGGTACAGTTTCAGAGATCAAGGTTTCGATGGAATCAGCGTTGACGGTGGCGAGCATCGCATCGATCTCGCGTGGTGACGGCCCGATATGTCTTCTCTCAAATGTCGTTGCAGCAGTATTTGGACGCATGTGCGCTACCCTCCTCAAGGTTTAGCGCCCCATCTGTCGTTGCTGCCTGAGAGTGTTATCCCGTCGGCGGGTCTGCGGCAGTGCCACAGGCCTCTTTCCAGATTTCCATCACGCGACGGTCCTTTTGCCTGAGAGTTTCCGGGGCGGTTGCTCCTTCGGCGCTGCGAGATGCAGTCTCTCCCGTCTGCGAACTTTCATTATGGCAAATGCTAGCGACGTCCTACAAGTTTGCTAGATTGGGGAAACGAATGAGCGATCCTCAGACATTGAAAGTGACGCCGCTGAATGCGGTACACCGCCAGATGGGTGCCAAAATGGTTGATTTTGGCGGCTGGGACTTGCCGGTGCAATACCGTGGCATTCTCGATGAGCATAAGGCTGTGCGCACGGGCGTCGGCGTTTTTGATGTTAGCCATATGGGTGAGATTGTGGTGCGGGGGCCGCAGGCGCTGGACTTAGTGAACTGGGTTTCGTCGAACGATGCCAGTAAGCTGGCTGTGGGGCAGGTGCATTACAGCGGATTGCTTTATGAGCATGGCGGGTTTGTCGATGACATTCTGGTGCATAAGGTGAGCGACGATGAATATTTTATCTGTGTAAATGCTTCGAACCAGGATAAGGACTTCGAACATATCGTTGCGCATAACAAGTTTCAGGCGACGGTTGAGAATGCCGGGGCGCGGTATGCGCAGATTGCCGTGCAGGGACCGAAGGCGCTTGAGGTTTGTCAGAAGCTGACTTCTTCTGTCCTCGCGCCGATTCAGTATTACTGGTTTGTGGACGGCAAGTTTGCCGGTGTTG
>JBKJUN010000783.1:0-12231 GCA_046590555.1 Bryobacter sp.
CAACGGTCAGCAGCCAAGCTGGACTGACGCGATGAATTTCAACTTCGGCGATTCAGCCGACAACCCGCTCTCAACGGGCAACACTTTTGCCAACATGCTGCTCGGCAACTATACCTCGGTCAATCAATCCAACGGCCGCTTCTTCGGCACCTTCCGCTTCTTTGGTGTAGAAGGCTATGCTCAGGATTCCTGGCGCGTCAATCGTAAGCTCACTTTGGAATATGGCGTGCGCTGGGCCTATCTCGGCCCCACCTACACCTACGGCAAGCTCCTCCAGAATTATTTCGATCCCCGTCGCTACGATCCGGCCAATGCCGCCCGTGTCGACCTCAACCCAGGCCTGACGCTTGGAACGCTTGTTCCCAACGTCGGCAACCCCTTTAACGGCATGGTTGAAGAGGGTCAGGCAAATTGGCCCAAAGGCGGGGTCAAGAATCGTTGGAATAATTTTGGCCTCGCATCGGCATTGCTTATGACCCTTTCGGCGATGGCAAGACGGCCATTCGCGGTGGCGGTGGAATGTTCTATGAACGCATCCGCCAAAACGCGAATAACTTTGACGGCCTCGGCAACCCCCCGCTCACCTTCCAGCCAACTGTATACGCCGGCAACGTGGATCGAATCAGCACCTCGCTGATTGCTGGCGGACGACGCGCCCCGGTAGGCATCGTCGCTATCGACTCCGAAGGCCAGATCCCGACGATCTACTCCTGGAGCTTCGGCGTACAGCGCCAACTCGGCGTCAAAACCAGTCTCGACATCAGCTACATCGGCAACCGTGGCCGCCATCTCCAGTACCGTCGCGATCTCAATCAACTCCCACTCGGCACCACATTGCAACCTGGTGTCCTAACCCGTGTCAACGGTGTCGCAAACGCGCTCCGCCCCTACCTGGGGTATACGGGCGTCGCGTACACCGAGTTTGGTTCCACCTCTAACTACAACGGCCTGCAGGCACGCATCAGCCGTCGCTTCGCCAAGAGCTTTACGGGCAACTTCAACTACACCTGGTCTAAGGCTCAGGGCGTAAACGAAGGCGACACTAACTCATTGGCTTACACCTTTGATCGCCAACGCGAATATGGTTTGCTCAACTTTGACCGCAAGCAAGTCGTAACTTTAGATTTCATCTACGAACTGCCTCAATTTGCCAAGCAGAATGCTTTCGCCAAGGGAGTGCTCAACGGATGGCAAGTCAACGGTATCGCCCGCTTCTGGGGCGGCACTCCGCTTACTGTCTTCTCCAACGGTAATCCCGGCACTCTCGGCGGTGGCCCACGCGCCAACTACAACGGTAGCGGCCCTGTAACAAACGACAAGGCGAGCGAACTCGATTACTTCAACGTCTTCGCTTTTAGCCGTCCTCTTGAGGGTTCGCTCGGCAATACAGGTGAAGGTATTTTCCGTGGCCCAAATATCAACCAATGGGATATCTCGATGCTGAAAACAACAACGTTCTTTGAACGGGTCCGCGTTCAGTTCCGTTTTGAAACCTTCAACACCCTAAACCATACTCAGTGGGCAGGCGTAAACACCGGCCTCAGCGTACCCAACCCCAACACCGCGCCGACCGCCGCAACTCGTGGCACTTTCGGACAGGTGAATTCCACTCGTGATCCCCGCACCATACAGATGGGCATTAAAGTGTTGTTCTAAACTCAAAGTCGATGTTGCTCTTAACCTTGGCCCTGATCCTGTATCAGGGCCAATCCATTTCTACAGAAAGCACCTTTAACCAGGCATCCCGTTCGCTGGCTTCCGGTGCCTTGAAGGAAGCGGAATCTGGGTTTCTCAAAGTCCTTCGACAAGAGCCCAACAATCTGGGAGCATTGGGTAATCTCGGCGTGGTCTATAGTCGAATGAATGTGCCGGTGAAGGCGGTCCAGATCTATCAACGCGCCCTGAAACTGGCACCCAACCAACCAGGGCTTCTCCTTAATCTTGGTCTCTCGCACCTCAAGATTGATGACTACGCTAGAGCTAAGCCAGTATTCAGTCAACTCGCGACAATACCCTCAAGTATTCAGCTTCAGGCACGTGAACTTCTGGCTATTTGCCAACTACAAACCGGTCAAATCATGGAAGCGACTAGTGCTCTCGAAGAATTGATCACCCAACCCAGCCCTTCACCAGGGGTCTATCATTTTCTAGCTTTGGCCTACGTCAAGCAGAAAGAAACGTCTCGGGCTCAACAGGTATTGGATCAACTCTTTTCCAGGCTTCCTTCCGCTCAGGCCCACTATCTTGAAGGCCGTGTCTGGTATGACGCAGCTATTTTCGACCGTGCCCTAACCAGCTTTGAAAAGTCCTCAAACGCGGACAAGAACCTCGAAGGCCTCGCACTCCAGATCGGAAAGGCCCAACTCAGCCTGCGCAATTTTGAGGAAGCAGAAAAGCAATTTCGCTCCGCGCTCTCCATCACTCCAACCGACATCGAAGCAAAGTATTTCCTTGGGGCACTGCTGGTGCAACAGAACCAGAACGACGAGGCCCTAAACCTGTTGACCGAAGTAAAATCTTCCCGTCCGGATCTCTGGGGAACTTCATACTATTTGGGCAAAGCGCAGCTAGCCCTCGGCAAGCCCAACGCAGCCCTGCCGCTATTGCAGGAAGCCGCGCTCAGAGCCCCCAATGAGTCTCCGGTGCAATACCAGTTGGCCCGTGTCTACCAAGCCTTAGGCAGGCGTGCTGAAGCCGCTCAAGCTTTTGCCAAAGTCGCACGGCTTAAGTCTCAGGCAAACTCGGAATCGATCTCGATGCATTGACCAACAGAAATGTAGTCACCGATTCAAGCCCCTCAATGGCAGAACGCTACCCCACAAAAGAACACTACCTCGGCCTTAAGATAACAGCCGCGCAAATCCTGATCAGACCGCATACAATAACGCCAGATGATTCTGATTGTTCTACTGGCTTTAACTGCTTCAGCGCAAGACTGGCAACCCCTCAACGATTGGAAGCAAACAGCCTTCCCTCGCGCAGGCACCGTTCATATCGCAAAAGATGCAATCACCCTCGACCCGGGTGGGCCCATGACCGGAGTCACAGCTAGCGACTTCAAGCACAGGCTCAACTACGAAATTAGATTCGAAGCCTCGCGCCTCAAGGGCAACGACTTCTTTGCCAGCCTCACATTCCCGTTCAACGATTCGCACGCCACCTGGGTGAACGGCGGATGGGGAGGCGACATCATCGGCATCTCCTCAATCGATAACTGGGATGCCAGCGAAAACGAAACCCGCGCCTACTTCAACTTCGACAATGATCGTTTCTATCACTTCCGAATCGAAGTCAAGGCAACATCCATCCGAGCCTGGATCGACGACAAACTCGTCGTCAACCTGAATATCAACAATCGCACCATCTCATTAAGAAGGGGCATGGATATCACCACGCCCCTCAGTATTTTCAGCTACAACACGGCGTCTTCGATTTGCAAGATCGAATACCGCCTGCTACCTACCCGTTAAGCTTCCAGTTCGGCCGGTAGTCACGACGCAGGTAGTCATTGGCTTCGTTCGAATTGGTTACCCGGCCACTGGCCCCATCATAGGTCAGCTTCTTGCCGGCACGATGAGCCACAAGTCCTAGCAGCATCTGCTCAATCATGGTCCCTGCGTAGTCGAAATCGCAATTGGTCTTCGTGCTCGTCCCGTTGACTGCATTGTTCAAACGCCCCTTACAGGCCTCAAGCCACTCCACCTGAAAAACGTCGGGGGCCGACTGCGGTTTACCGGCCAGAATGCTTTCAACATTCGGATTGGGCAAACCCAGGGCTGCCGGCAAACCATTCTCCAGCTTTTGAATGTCCGCCCAGCCCGTCTTGCCTGGAGCCTGACTGGGCATTGCCGTAAAACCCTTGGGCAGTACTGGCGGAGCCGAAGGAGGTCGCCGAACGGGAGCCCCCTGCGTAACCTGACCAGTGCCGCCGATCAATGGAATCAAGTCCGACTTGGCTCTCTTCTTGTAGTAGGTAAAGTCACCATCGTCATTGTTCGGAATGATTACGCGAGTAGTGAAGTCGGCGAAGATGCTGCCCTTGGTCCCTTCAAAAATTGCACCATTGCCGACACGAGACAAGTCAATGTAGCCCTTGGGAGTATCAGGCTTCAACCCACCCTGATACCAGACCACTTCAATTGGTCCGCGCCACGAATTCGCCGGATGCTCAAAGTGAGCCTTCAACTTCACCGGGCAAATTTCAGGATTGTATTTGTCGCTTACATCGGTATCGATATCAATGGAAGACGGTGCCCCGGCATCGATCACATTCCAAACGAGGTCCATCGTATGCGCGCCCATATCGCCCATCTGGCCGACACCAAAGTCGCGATACATATTCCAGAACAAACAATTCAACCCATTCGAACCGCCAAAATATTGGGCACTATAAGGATGGTAGGGTGAAGGCCCGATCCATTGTTCGTAGTGCAACTCGGCCGGAGGATTTCCTTCCCCTTTCGGATAACCAGGGCGAGGCAACTCACGCGCATCCCAACTATGAACACGCTTCAACTCGCCAATTGCCCCGTCGAGAACCAGCTCGCGCAAGCGTTCGAAATTCGGATAGGCATGTCTCTGTGTTCCGTGCTGTGTAGCAAGCTTGGTTCGCTGGCGAAGATAATTCGCCCTCACCGTCCTAGCCTCTTCAACGGTGATGCCTAACGGCTTCTCGCAAAACACGTGCATCCCGCGATTCATTGCCCAATTGGCAATAAAAGCATGGTGATGGTCTGCTGTGCAGATCACCACGGCCTCAACATCCTTTTGGTCCATCACCCGCCGCCAGTCAAAGTGCAGCTTCGCTTTGGGAAAAATCTGAGCTGCCTCGCGAGTCCGCAGATCATTGACGTCACACAGAGCAACTACATTCTCATTGCGCAGGGAGTTATAGTGAGCCGTGCCACGCCCCCAAACTCCAATCAGTGCCACATTCAACTTGTTGCTCGGCGCACTTTGCCCACGCAACATGCCACTTTTCAGAATCGTCAGGCCGGCGGCTGCTCCTATTATTTCGCGTCGTTTCATTTCGTTATCCTATCCGATTCGTCACAACAAGGTAAATTGGATGTATCACTATGAAGCATTTTCTTCTCACAACCACGTTGATCCTAGCCACTGTCGGCCTCGCCGCCGCTCAGCAAAAGAAAGCTCCGGCCAGCCCACCTGCTGAAGCCGCTGCCTCTTTCGGTGGCAAAGCAGTCACTATCAAGTACGCCTCGCCATCTGTAAAAGGACGCAAGATTTTTGGCGGCTTGGTCACCTTCGGCGAGGTTTGGCGCGCAGGTGCCAATTCAGCTACTGCTCTCCACACTGAAACCGACCTCCAGATCGGCACCCTTTCCGTCCCGAAGGGCGACTACACCATTTACGTCATCCCAACAGCTACCGAATGGACTCTTATCCTCAACAAGCAGACCGGCCAGTGGGGTACTGAATACAGTCAATCGAACGACCTCGGTCGCGCCAAAATGACTGTCAAGGCAACTCCGGCATTAGTGGAATCCTTCAAGATCTCACTCTCTGCCTCAGCTCTCACCATGGAATGGGAAAACACGGTCGCCACTATCCCCGTTAAAGCTAAGTAAATAAATCGGGCTGTCAGTCAACGCTGACAGCCCGATCCACATCCCTGTCAATAGCTAGCCCACCCAATATCCTCTTCGCAAAACAAGCCGCATTGTTTGACCCCGCTTTAAAACTTCCTGCGCATCCCATATTGAAGCCGAACACTTCAATCTCTTCGAGGAGCCATTAAATGCGCTTTCTATCTTTAATTCTTGGTATTTCAATCAGTGCGGGAGCATCGGTCATTGTGCCGCCCGGAATCTTTTCAAATGTTTCTGGAAACAGCACTGTAAACACAACCATACAAGGCAACAACAATCACCCGGGCGGGAATTCCCCCAATACCATCACCATCAACGAAGTGGCCGGGGCAGTAGAAGTTGCGATGGGTGTTTCCTTTGACGTATTGGCTGATGTTGGTGGCCCAGGCGGATCCACTGAATATGCCGTTACGAAAACCGTCATAAACAATACTGGTCAGACATGGACTACCTTTGCCATGGCATTAAACTATTTATTCATCAGCGGGCCAATCAATGCAGCTAATCTCATTGTTGTCAAACTAGATGCTGATTCTTTCCCCACCCTTACCGGCAATGGCACTTCAGGCCAAACTCTTATTTCCTCCACCCCGAATCAAGCAACATGGAGTGGACTCAACGTCCAAAACGGCGATTCCATAACGTTAAATTTCTCTGTCGACACATGCCCGTCCTGCAATGGAGTTTGGCAACTTCTGCAAGTAGCCTCAAACGACGGCTCAACCCCAAACGTGCCAGAACCTGGAATGTTCGCTCTGGTCGGAATTGGTCTAATCGGCTTAGCCTTCCGCAACAAATTCAGAACTTAGAACTTTTATCCGTTATCCCTCCGTTGTAAACACTAGCGGCGATGCAAAACCTGCTTCGCCGCATTTTTACTTCAACCTTCACTTGCATGTATACTTCTAAAAATGTCCGACATCACGCCGTACCTGGACCAGCTCGCCCAGGGCAACCGCAGTGCCGAAGAGCCACTGCTGCGCGAGGTCTACGCAGAGCTTCACGCCATCGCCAACAGGGTGATGAGGCGCGAGCAACCTGGCAATTCTCTACAGGCTACTGCTCTCATCAACGAAGCCTATATTCGACTCATTGGAGACCGCAAAATCTCCTTCGATTCCCGCGCCCATTTCTTCAACGCAGCAGCGCGAACCATGCGCCGCATCGTGATCGATCAAGCCAGGCGGAAAATGGCCCAGCGCAGGGATGGCGGAGAGAGAATGGATTTTGAATCCATCGAATACTCTCTCGGGGATGCACCAGGCGGCACTTCTCCAGAAGAACTGATTAGTATCCACACCTGTCTCGACGAACTCGCCATTCTGGATCCACGTCAGGCTCGCATTGTTGAGCTCCGTTTTTTTGCCGGTTTAAATGTTGAAGAAACTGCCGAGATACTCAACCTGTCGACTAAGACAATCAAACGCGAATGGTCCATGGCTAGAGCCTGGTTCCAACAACAACTCGCTTCAACCAAGGCATGACTCCAGATCGTTGGCAGCAAATCCGCGAAGTCTACTTTGCCGTCTCTGACGCCAAAGAACAAGATCGCCCCGCCTTGCTTGCCAAGCTGTGCGATGGCGACGCTGATCTCGCAGCTGCTGTCGACCTTCTTTTAATCTCCCCACCCGATGGCCAGGCTGCTCTCGATCATCCTCCTCTCGGGGAATCTATCCTTCCCTTCCCGGCTTCCACTTCACTAGTGCTTGGAGAGTTGCTGGCCCATCGTTTTGAAATTCTTTCGCACCTTGGTTCCGGGGGCATGGGTGAAGTTTATGAAGCCGAAGATCGCGACCTGAGGACCCGCATCGCACTCAAGGTCGTTCGTCCTGACGTAGCAGAAACCCCAGGAGCCGTTGATCGATTTCGTCGTGAGATTTCACTCGCACGCCAAGTCACTCACCGCTGCGTCTGCCGCGTTTTTGATTTCTTCCCTGCCGCAACCACATCGCATGGAAAAACGGTGGACTTCCTCACAATGGAACTCCTCCACGGCGAAACTCTCTCTCGCTACATCACAAGGCAGAGCCCGATTCCACTAGAGCAAGCACAACCGATTCTGAGCCAACTTGCTGCCGGTCTCGACGCAGCGCATCAGGCCCGTGTTTTGCACCGCGATCTCAAGGGTTCAAACATTCTTCTCACCACCGATGCTCAAGGTCTTCGTGTGGTGATCACAGACTTCGGCCTTGCCAGAACACACAGAACGGACGACAGCCCGCACTCCACCTCCACCGTCGCTGCCGGCACGCCGCTTTACATGTCGCCAGAGCAATTAGAAGGTGGCGAACTTAGCCCGGCATCCGACCTTTACTCTCTCGGCGTGCTGATGTATGAAATGGCAACTGGCCTGCCGCCCTATCAAGGCCAGTCTCCCTTGCAGGTGGTAGTGCGCCGAGTCAAAGAAGAGCGACCTCCAGCACCCAGTTCAATCTACGCGGGCATCGATCCCGGCTGGGAAGCAGCCATACTGCGCTGCCTTGCCTACAATCCGAAAGATCGATTTGAGAGCGCGAAGGAACTAGTAGCAGTAATCGGTAACCCGGTCCCACCGGTCATTGTTCCCAAGCCCACACGAGTCATCCCAACTCGTACTCTTCAAATTGCTGGCATTCTCACAACGCTCATACTGGCTGCCTTGCTGTGGTTCAGACTATCCGTACCGGCACCATCGCAAGAAGCCATGCGCTGGTACAACGAAGGCCTTCAGGCGATCAACTCAAACTCGTGGGCCCGTGCTGCAAAACTACTGGAGCGTTGCCTCGAACAAACTCCAGGATTCGTGGCCGCCCATTGTCGCCTGGCAGAAACATATCAACAACTGGACATGCGAGACCGTGCTCAAGAGCAAATGCTAGCCGCCCTAGGCAATCGAGCGCGTACCAGCGACGAAGAGGATTTGCGAACTGGCACACAAGCGTTTCTCTCGGCCAATTGGCCAGAAGCAATTCGTGCAGCCCAAAGCCGTCTAAGATCAGCCGAAGATCCAATCACTGCGCAACTCGATTTGGCTCGCTGGTATTCCAGCGCTGGGCAGAACACGCCCGCCATCGAGATATGCAACACCATCCTCGCCAAAGATCCTTCTCACCCTGGGGCTTTGCTTCGTTTGGCCAACCTCTATGACAATTTGAATCAACCATCAAAGGCCCGTCCTTTACTCCAAAAGGCGAGAGCCTCGTTTGAAGTGCTTTCCAGTCAAGAAGGTCAAGCCGAGGTCGATTTGGCCTTAGCCCGAATCGCGCTTACCGTCCCGGAAGCCATTGGCCTTGCAACGCAATCAGAAGCGCTTGCCCGGCAATCCAACAACAACGCGCTCACAGCGCAAGCCATGCTCGTGAGAGCAGATCGTTTGGAGGCCCAGGGCAAACTGGATGAATCAAGAGCTCTCTATTTGCAAGCAATCCAAATTGCAGAATCAAACGGCCTTTACGCTGCGGTAGTAAATGGCTGGATCGATCTCGCGTACGGCCCTCTGGCCAAGGGCAACTTCGAGTCGGCTGTCGGTGATTTTCAAAAGGCAATTTCACTGGCCGCGAGGTACCACACAAAACGAGCTGAAGCCCGCGGCCGGACAGCGTTGGCCAGTGCATACACCAACTCCAATCAGGCGGCTCTGGCTTTGCCTCTGCTTGAGCAATCTTATGACTTCTATACAAAGGATGGGCTTCGATCCCAGGCAGTGCAAACGATTATGTTTAAGGGCCAGGCTCTCCAAAAACTCAATCGTTTCGATGAGGCTCGCAAAGCTTACAGCACTGCTCTGGCCCAAAGCGAACTCCCTGATGATCAGATTTATGCAAGAGACCGTTTGGCAACTCTGGCCCGAATTCAGTCTCGTTATGACTTAGCGGCCCCCGAGTACGAAGAGTTGATCAAACTTGCTGCGGCAAAAGGGCAAGCAGTAACAGAACAGAATTATCGACTCGGGTTAGCTGGCACCCTAAGTTCACTTGGGCGCTTCTCTGAAGCAGATGCGGAATTCAAGCTGCTCCTCGATCAGGGGTTAAAGTCACCGCGGGTGGAAATCCAATTCGAGATAGAAAAAGCCGCTTTCGACTTCCAAAGACTGGCTTTTGATGAATCCCTTAAGCGCCTGGAAACCTTGTTGGCCCGTATGAGGCAAGAGAAGAAAACAGCGTATGAAGCAGAACTTCTAAATCAGATCTGCCCCAAATATGCAGAAGCTGGCCAGCTCGACAAAGGCCTGGCGATTTGTACAGGTTTATTGCAGCAATACAAAGGACGGCCAGCCCAATTGGCTACAGCTCAATATGCCTTGGCTGAGATATACATGGCCAAACGTCAATCCAAACTGGCAGTGGATTTCGCCCGCCAAGCCGTAGCGAGTTCTGAAGCCGCCGGCATCCAGATCAACGTCTGGTATTCACTTCTCGTCCTGACCCAGTGCCTCCATCAAAGTGGAAACCCCGAGTGGATCACTACTAGAGAGCGCACCCGTTCCACCCTCGCCGAAATCCGAAAGTCTTTCGGCGAAACGAACATGAAGCAGTACCTAACCCGCCCCGTAATCGACCGCCGATACAAAGCGGTTGAAACCCTCAATTAGTCCAGTTTGAAAGGAAACATCATGAGCAAGAAGATTACTGCCAAGAAGACAGCACCCAAGAAGAAGCCGGTTGCCCCAAAGGACCAATCTCCATACGAGATCGCAGCCGCGAAGGCAATTTCTCTGAACCAGAAAAGTGCTGCATACGCGGCTGCGATTGCGGTAATTGAGGTTCTCTTGAATCAAGCAAAGAAAACAAATGCATCACCAGAACTTCAAGTCTTCTTGGAGACAGCCCTTAAAAATGCAAAAGATGGGACCGGTCAAGATGGAGGAGTAGCAGCCTCGGACGTACCAGATCCAGGCCCTCGCGCAAAATAATCGCAATTGATTTAGACTCAGCTACTCGCATTATTTGGAAATGCGGGTAGCTTGCTCGTTAGCGAATTGGACACTTCAGCTGGGCATAGCCCGTGGGATTGCTGAAATTTCCGATTAACTTTAGGATGCAAGCAGTAGACATACCTTCGGAACGCAAAACTGCGGCAACCGCAGCAACATGCGGGGCGGCCATCGATGTACCCGATAGCCATCCAGAAAAAGGAATCTTCATTGCGCTCGCCGTACGGGGCATAGTTGACAATATAAATTCGCCAGGGGCCAACAAGTCTATTGCCGTTTCTCTCGCTGAGATTGAAACATCATTTGTTCCCTGCCAAAGACCACCCTTATAGGCACTTGCGCCAACGGCCACAACCCCATCAAAAGCAGCGGGATAAAGAATATTGGAGCTGTAATTGCCTACGGAAGCAACCACCGTAACGCCATGCTTCAGCAACAGCGCAATATCGCGCTGCTCAGTTTTGGAAAAGCGACTGCTGCCCAGACTCAAATTCACAACCTGAATCTTCTTTAGTCGTGGATTTCCTCGAGAATTTGCATGAGCTTTCGAAATCTGATTCAGTGCATTTGAATACTTGCCTGGATCAACTCGATATGTAACTTTGTTATCGTTGGTGCGTACTGCAACTGGATTCATTACATTCTGTACCCACAACTTGGATGCTGGAAGCAGACCATCCATCGTGTCGCTTACCGCGTCGGGATCAAGCCCCAATGCCTTCGATGCCACCGTAGCTCTCCCGGCAATGATTCCAGCTACAAATGTCCCATGACCTGATGGATCGACTTTAGATTCATCATTGGCAAAATCTATTGCATTCGCAAGGCTGGGGTGAGTTGAATCTACTCCAGAATCGAAAACGGCAATATTTTGGAGGGCGAGTTTGCTCCATTCAGCAATCCAACCAATTTCAAGCCTCGCCCATTCGGCCCAAGGCTTGACTGGAAAGAAGGGCGGATCGCCTGGCTTCGGAGTAGAAGCTTTGGGGAACATTTGTTCTTTATTCATTGCTGGCAGAATTGGGCATTCAGCATCAGCAATTTTCTCCGCATACTCTACGCCGCCTTCAATTTCAATCCGCTTCACAATTGCTTCGCCATCGCTCCCTGGCAAGAAAGTCAATTTTAGCCGCATCCGGGTCTCATCGATTTCTTCAGGACTAATGTCAACACGTCCATCCAACTTCTGGCGACCCATCAGCATCTTGGATTTGGATAGGAATGCTTTCGCTGACGGATTTAGAGAAGATCTGAAACTTCCCGGTCGACCCGGTTGCTGAATCACCACAGGAATTCCAATTGGCCAAAGTGGCGCCACACTTTGCATCCCAAACCTTTCCCGAAGATCTCCTAGTAGTGAAACAATTTCCGGAGAAAGCCCGAGCACCTGATTCCGCACCATCTCTGGCTTTAGCGCAACAATGATTTCAACAGGTAGTTCAACACTGCTCACAGATGGCATTGGCAAATGAAACTTTCTCAGGTCACCCTTCTGCAATTGTTGTCCCAATCCCGCACTTGTGTTTCTTATTGGTCCACCCATAATTCAACGTCCCCTCATCGGATATTGCGTAGTTCAGCATCAACTAGGGTCAAAACAACCACAAGCTACGCAGTGATTCGCAATTGTATATCAATATGAATAATGTTCGTCTAATCTAAAAGTCTCCAGCCATGACCATCCACCCAGAAACCTTCATCGACCTCCCC
>JBKJUN010000010.1:0-3840 GCA_046590555.1 Bryobacter sp.
CAAATTCGCGGCGAACGATAAAGTCGATTGCCTTTGAGGCGCGCAGGGTCTTTTCAGGCTCGACGGTGACGGGAGGGCCAACAAAGCAGACTTGCAGCTTGGGGTTGGAATCCTTCATCATCTCGGCAATCTTCACGTCGACATGGAAACCGGGGGTAGAGGTGAAAAGAACAAGGAGTTCGAAGTCGCGGGCCATGGCCACGGTGTCTTCAATGGTGATCTTGTGAGGAGGCGCGTCCACTACCTTCGAGTCGGGCAGCAGGCCGGCGGGATAACAAAGCCACACGGGGTACCAGTAGCTTTCAATCTCTCGAGTTGCGGGCCAGCGGGAACTGGCACCACCGTCAAAGCCTTCAAACGAAGGAGGATTTAGAAATAGTGTGCGCATGTGTACGGTATTGCCAAGGCTTTCAGTTTAGCAGTTTTGGCGGTCCTAGAAGCGAATGCCGATCAGGAACTCGGTCTGGTTTAACCTCGGGGTGTAGTCTGCACCTAGCCAGCGCGTGTAGCGTATCTCGGGCTCGATCTTGATCGGTAGCAGGCCTATTGTTGCGCCGCCAGCAAGAGTGACGCCACCGCCTGATTCATTAAGCGAAGGGATTCTGCGCAAGGTGATCCCACCTGAGAAAAAAGGCTTGATCGCGATGGCGTTTATGCGCTTCTTTATCAGGACAGGCACCTGATAGACGGTTGCCGTCCGAGAGCCAAACTTGTAGCGCTCAAACATCAGGCCAGTCTCAAAAGTAGGGAGCACCGGAAGATTCAACTCAACATAAGGCCCTGCCTTGAGCGGGAATATCTCGCTGCCCGGTTGTTTATTTTGGACGAAGCCGCCCTTGAGCCCGATGCTGAGGGGGAGCTGAGCCAGTGCTGGGAGGGTTAGGGCAAAAAATAAAAGGTTTTTCAAGATCAGTCTCTAGAGGCGGGACGGATTCAAATGCGGGATTGTTTCTGAAATGGGCTTAGGCGGCTCGAATTCCATTTTGAGCATGGCCTTCCCAATCACGCGGGTCTCGGCCTGGTAATCCACTTTGGAGAGGTAAGTGATTCCGTCTCGAGTTTTAAAGTCGCGCGAGAAATCGGCAGTTTTAAAAAGTACAGAGGGGTTTTTAACTAGGCGGCCAGCCTGTCGAAGTTCTAAACCGCTGTTTTCTTCCAGCCACAGTTCGCCCTTAAAAAGCCCGATTACTTTCTTGATTGGAATGAGTTCAAAGATAAGGGCAATCCGATCACCAAAGCTATCTTTGCGTTTAAACTTGAACTTGTAATTTTGGGGGGTAATTGACGGGAGATTGGTCTCTGAGGCTTCCTGCTCTGCGCTCAAATAAAGGCCAATGACCTTTGTTTTGATGAGGTTATCGCCAGTGAAAGATTTCATTTCGTAGGAAATATGCCCATTCGGGGCAACCGTCTTTTCGGCCAGCATCTCACCTTTTTTCTCGAGACCTGGCAAAGAAGCTTCGATCTTCACCACCGACACTAAGGCCTGGGATTGCTTTGGGTTGGTTTCATTTCGTTCCAGGTATTTCTTGAGAGTGGGCCCGGCTGGCCCGATGCTTAGAGGATCGAAGACTGCTGGAGCTCTCAACTGGACTGAGCGGCAGGAGCCGAGGAGAATGGTCAGAATCGCCAAGCTGGTGATTTGGAAAAATTTCATTCGGTTAGAGGGTGGAAAGATCGAGCATGTAGCCGCGCTTGCCGACATTGATGCCGATCGTTTTGCCCTCGCTTCCTAAGTTGGCTTGAACGCCTTCTGCCTCGTGGATGTGGCCACACAGGAAGTAACGCGGTGAAACACGGTCAATAAAGCTCGAAATGGCTGTAGATCCGAAGTGGCGATTGCCTGAACCTTGGTCGAGAGGAGTGTCTTTGGGCGGGCAATGGCAGGCTAGAACCAGTGGGTTCAATGTGGAAAAGGGCTCGAGGCGGGCAGCAATCTCTTCTTCTGAATACTCACCCGGGGTGTCAAACGGAGTGGGGTTTGAATAGCCAAGAGCGGCCAAATGAACCGATCCGAACTGTCGAGATTGAGAATGCATGTTTTCGAGGCCGTAGGTATTACAGAATGCTTGGATGTCACGAGCCGACTCGTGGTTGCCAGGAATCACGAATACTTTTCCTGCCCTTCGCCGCAAGATTTCTCCGGCTTTGTCGAGGCCACGTGCCCAAGAGACCAGATCGCCGATACAGAAGTAGTAGTCTGCTTCCTGATCCACCAACCTTTCAAGGGTCTTGAGGTCGGAGTGGATGTCGGAAAAAAACAGGAATCGCATCGTTCTGCCTCTATTGTCTCCATTTTGCTGTCCGGGAGTAAACCTCCTTCTTTTTGTTGGGCTGGGAAGCCTTTAAGAGGTGTGGATCGCGGCCAGAGATCCATGAGTCAAAGTTTAGGCGACGGTCGTTTGCTAAAAGTCCATGCGGGCTACGGGACCTTCACGATATTCGTTATTCGCCTTGATATTGACCTTATGGCCGGCATGGCGCTATTTGTTTGAGAGGCAGAATCTGCCGTTTTCGCTCAGTGATCAGCAAAAACTGGATCTAAAATGAACTCACAGGAAAGCCTATTTTGCAGCTTCGAAGCTACGGCTGGTGCCAAGGATTGCACCGGGGCTCAGTACTGGCGCACTTGCCATGAATCACATCCTCGCGGCATATTTGGAAGCCGCTTTAGTTTTCCTGGGAGTATTCTCGGGCGGCCTAACGCTGAAAATCCCACTGCACCGAGCAAAGCAGATTGGCCCAACCCGTGAGGGGACTCTCGAATTTTGGGCCGCAACCAGAACGGGACCTCGCTGACGAACAATGAGCCATCACTCAAACCCTCATCTATTTTGAGAGTGCAAGAGGAATAATCGTTTCCAGTGAAGCCCTCTATTTGGTCAATTACCCCTCGATCTTAGTACTAGAGTACTTTCCTTAGCTAAGCAGAGCAAAAATTACGTAGTCGAAGGTAGCAATTACACTGTGTGCCCTCTCTAGGTGTTGTGAACGAAATTGCAGAGTCAAGCTAAATCGTCAAGTGATGAATTTCACCTAAGCGCCACGCATCTACGGGGTCGCTCGCGTGAGTTCCAAACGCTGGCCATTTTGTCGTATTTCTGCCGTTAAGTCTCGTATCCGTAGGAGGACACAATATATGTTTCAATCTCAAGCTAGTTTCAGCACGCTCCAGAGGCTTTCGCTTTCTGCCGCACCGTTCGTGCTTATCACCCTTTGTTCGCTAGGCCCAGCGTCGGCCGCGATTCTCACCGGCACACTTGGCATCGTCCCCGTCACCAATAACGAAGCAATAGTGTCCAATACTACGATCAAATTTGGCGCTGGACTCTTTTCAGTCACTGGCGGAACCGATTCCTTCAGTACGCTTACACCTACGAACTTCGACTCGCCCACCTTCAGAGGCACGATCAAGGATCTGGATAGCACGCTTCAACCCACGGGCACCCCTTTCCTGCTCACTAACTTCCTGACTTTTGCAAGCGATCCGAACACGTTCTTCGACTTGACCTACATCGCACCCGGCACATACAATGCCAGCCAGTGCGGAGCCGCCCCTGCGCCCGCTCAAACCTGCACCCCCTTCCCTGCCTCACCCTTCAACCTGCAGAACAATACAGCCACGCAGTCAACTGTTTCGTTCACGGTGGCGGGCAAAGTTCGGAATGGCCTCGATGTGATGAACTTCACCGGCACCTTCAGCAATACCTTCGACGGGAGATCCCTGCAGGACCTCCTTGCGATTCTGAGTGCGAAGGGTTCGGTACCTTCCCCTTATTCCGCAACCTTCACTGTTACGGCCATACCGGAACCCGCCTCCTTTGGTCTCGTCGGTCTGAC
>JBKJUN010000077.1:0-16469 GCA_046590555.1 Bryobacter sp.
CTAGCCCCACCCAGCGCCTTACCCAAAGTCCCGCTAATAATATCCACCCGGGTCTGCACCCCAAAGTGCTCCGGCGTGCCGCGCCCTCGCGGTCCAATAAACCCCACCGCATGAGAATCGTCCACCATCACCATCGCATCGTACTTCTCGGCCAGCGCGCAAATTTCAGGCAGCTTGGCAAGATACCCGTCCATCGAAAACACCCCATCGGTCACAACCAGCCGGAACCGGTTCGCCTGTGCCTCAATCAGCCGCGCTTCCAGCTCTGCCATATCCCCATTGGCATAACGAAACCGCGCCGCCTTCGACAATCGAATCCCGTCGATGATGCTCGCATGATTGAGCGAATCGGAGATCACCGCATCTTCAGCCCCAAGCAAAGTTTCAAACACCCCACCATTGGCGTCAAAACAAGATGAATAAAGAATCGTATCCTCGGTACCTAAAAACTCGCTGATCCGCTTCTCAAGCTGCTTGTGCAAAGCCTGCGTACCGCAGATAAAACGCACACTGGCCAGCCCATAGCCCCACTCGTTCAAAGCCTCATGCGCGGCCTCCACAATTGCCGGATGATTCGCCAGGCCAAGGTAATTATTGGCGCACATATTCAAAACACGCCGCCCATCCGCCAACTGAACCTGATTGCTCTGCGGCGAAGAGATCACCCGCTCGCCCTTGTACAGCCCGTTCGCGCGAATCCCGTCCAACTCTCCCTGCAAATGCTCTTGAATCGATCCGTACATTGTCTATTTCTCCCAGCTCAGAATCACCTTGCCACAACTGCCGCCACTCATCGCCGCAAAGCCTTTTTCAAACTCCGTGTAATGATACCGATGAGTAATCACCGGCTTCAGGTTCAAACCAGACTCCAGCATCACCGTCATCTGATACCACGTCTCATACATCTCACGGCCATAAATGCCCTTGATCGTCAGCATGTTGAAGATCACCTTGTTCCAGTCAATCGCCATCTCACCCGGAGGAATCCCCAACATCGCAATCTTGCCCCCATGAGCCATGTTATCGATCATGTCGCGAAACGCAGACGAGTTACCTGACATCTCCAGGCCTAAATCAAACCCCTCATGCATCCCCAGCTTCTCTTGCACCTCACCAAGCGGAGTCTTGCGAGGATCAACA
This sequence comes from Bryobacter sp., assembly GCA_046590555.1. Taxonomy (GTDB): domain Bacteria; phylum Acidobacteriota; class Terriglobia; order Bryobacterales; family Bryobacteraceae; genus Bryobacter. The sequence continues at coordinate 1,141 of JBKJUN010000077.1, forward strand.
GCCAACGTCACACCCACCTGCCGAGCCAACTCGAGCCGGCTCTCATTCAAATCTGTAATCACTACATGCCGCGCACCCGCATGACGCACTACCGCCGCCGCCATAATTCCGATCGGCCCAGCCCCGGTAATCAACACATCCTCGCCCAACACAGGAAACGACAGCGCCGTATGCACCGCATTCCCGAATGGGTCAAAGATTGCCGCAGTATCGAGATCGACGGTTGGCGAATGCCGCCAGATATTGCTCATCGGCAGCGAGATAAACTCGGCAAACGCCCCAGACCGGTTCACCCCCACTCCCTGCGTATGCGCACAAAGGTGCCGCCGCCCGGCCATGCAATTGCGACAACGCCCGCACACCACATGCCCCTCACCAGAAACAATCTCACCGGCATGAAAGTCATTCACATTCGAGCCCGTCTTCACAATCCGGCCCACAAACTCATGCCCCACCACCATCGGCACCGGAATCGTCTTCTGTGCCCATTCATCCCACTTATAAATATGTAAGTCAGTGCCGCAGATCCCCGTCCGCATCACTTCAATCAACACATCGTTAATGCCGATCTCCGGCTCAGGAACATCCTCAAGCCACAACCCCGGTTGCCGTTCCGCTTTGACTAATGCTTTCAACTTGGACCTCCAATGTACAGGACGTAATTCCACTATACTGGATGAATGCCAATGCGCAAGGAAAAACCGATTGAAAAAATCGAAGCTCCGATTGTCCAGGATCCCGCCGCATTTCTAGCTGCCCGCCTCAGCACCCTGCGAGCCCAACGCAAGTGGTCTCTCGATGCCATGTCCAGCGCCTGCGGCGTAAGCCGTTCGATGCTAAGCGAGATCGAAAGATCCAACGTCAACCCAACCCTGGCAGTGACAATGTCGATAGCCAGAGCCTTCGGCATGTCGATCGGAGAGTTCCTCGAATCCCCGGCCGTCTCCTCCAACCTTCACGTCATCCGCAAAGAAGACCGAACCTACCACTTCCGTTCCGACGACAAGATACGCATCCGCACTCTATCCCCGCTCTTCCTCGAAAAGGATGTAGAATTCTACGAAGTCACTCTCCAACCAGGAGGCGACCTCAAAAGCGCCGCCCACTTCTCTGGCACCCGCGAGTTCCTGACCGTCGAGAAGGGGAAAGTAAGAGTCACCTCAGGCGTTGACTCAGAAGACCTCAACGAAAGGGATTCAGTCAGCTACCGAGCCGACCTCCCGCACTCCATCCGCAACCTCGGCCAAGGCGTAGCTCTGGTCTTCTTGGTCGACATCTACCGGCAAAGCTAGCGGCAATCCATGGATGTGTGCCAGATCAGAGCTTTCTCAATCCGTTATCGCCTCGACCACAAACGACCCAATCTCCAACACCACATCCAAAATCGATTCCCCATCGACTTGATCTTGGATATTCATCGCAATCTCTGTGGCATGGTGCGACACCGCCTCGGCTGCGTTCTCTATTAGCTGTCCCAATTGTTGCTGTAACTCTTCCATGGCTATTTCCTTAGGCTAGATTCTCGCAAAAAATCATGCTCGCTGCATGGCCCACTTTCCACTGCGCATTCGCTGTGCAAGGCAGATCACTTGTAGGTCGGCCTATCATCAGGGCTAACGCACAATCAGAGCGCCTCTGTACATCGCCATCCCGCACTGAAAGCTCAGCTCCCTCGCTGCTTGCGGAGCAATTTCAATCAACACGCTTTTGCCGACTGGCAGCTCGCGGTCGATTCCAAGAGAAGGAAAGAAAACGCGACTGGCGCAATTCTGCGCATCAAGCCGCTGAAAGACGAGCCGGATTGGCTTTTTGGCTTCTGTCTCAATTCTGGCCGGATTAAACCCCTTAGCGCTTACAGTTATAACCTGCGCATCGCCAATTGAACGCGACATAGAAGCTTCGCGCTGTGCCGCGACTCGAATCACAAATGGAAACGTCAACACTTGCCCGTCCCGTTGCACTTGCAGCCACATCTTGTAAAGACCGGGCTTCTTGAAGCCGGTCACCGTTTCAATTAGGTTGGGGCTCGGGCCCTTCATTGCATGACTATGAACTGCCGAAGCATTACCTTCAAGTGGGTGCGCATGCACTACCTCATCGCCCTCCTGGCTCACAAGCAGAATGTGTCCCCAGGCACCGAGGTAAGGTTCGAGATCCCCAATCACTTTGCCGCTGCCAGCATCGGCAAGACCGAAACGAAACGAAATATCATTGCCAACTTCAAGCGAACCCGTGGTCGTAAGCGTAGCCCGGATTCCCTCGACCACAACTTCCTTCGCCCCCGTCTCACGAAGCTCTCGCCGGACATAAGGCTCACCGGAAACCGCAACGCGGAACTTCGCAATCGTTTGCGTCTGACCCGGCGGCGTATGATCCACGAACATCCAGTACTTACCAGCGTGCGGAAATACATGCATCCCTGCATAGAACTGGTGTGTAACCGGATCAGGATGAATATGGCTAAACGAAGCCAGATCCTCAGAGATCACAAGCACGTGCATCTCTTTCTCGTGTACCCGTTCAACCACCGGATAAGGGCTGGCAAAAGCATAAGCGACGGGCTCCCCAGCAACCCAGGCTTCGCCCTTACTCAGCAGCCGCAAGCCACCGGCAGAACTAACACCTTTCCAATCTTTTTGGTTCCCATTATCAAAGTCCCCGCGATACGATGGGCCAACCAGATACGGATAGGCCATACTGCCGTCTTCCCGTGTAGCGAGAAAGTAAGCGTAAGTCCCATCGGGAAACTCCGGTGTCTTGGCAAAGCGGCCATTGTGCCCATCAAGATCGCCATGGCCTTTAACGTATTCGTAGTCCTCAATAAAGGTCCCGTTAGGAAAGTCAACGTTGATCGCGGGACCCTCCTGCACCGGAGTCAGATCCTCACCACTCAACAGCCGCCGGCGCGTTACGTGACCCCTCACGCGATAGGATGACCGAAACCTACGAACGTTTTGTGCTTCGTCCCAACCATAAGGTCCATAAATCGGATAACCATCCAGCGCAAACCCGATCAACGGCGAATGCCGGTCTTTCCGCTCAAGCAAGGCACCCAGTAGCGACGACAATAAGCCAGACTCTTTCGCTACTGCATCGACATGCCAAAGATTTTGATCCTGATAAGAACTAACTGCCGCCAGGTTATAGATAGGAACCCCATTGATAAAGCTTCCAATAACTCCCAGGGGCACCGGAACTGGATGAACGGCAACTCGTGGCTGACGCGGAATCCGGTAAACAAAGCGACGAACGCCTTTGGCACCGTCATAGGGTCGCACCTCCAGAGCACCAAACGATTGCATCGACAATCCAGCCGACTCAACGGTCACAAACCGATCATCAGTGCTTACCTTATGCACCTCAGGGCCAACCGCCCTGGCACCAGCAGGCAGCTCCGAGCGAATCCACAAATCCACCCGCGGATCCGCTAGTGCCAGCAACGGGAAAACGCAGACGGCCAGAAGCATTATTGAATAGTGACCTGAACGGGGTTAGATGGTTTCAGGGACGCACTGACAACGATTTCAACTCTGCCACTCAGGGCCAGGCTTGCTGGCAACGGAATATTGATCTGGTCCAGGCCAGCGTAGGTGCCTTGCGGTCCAGCGTAAGCAACCGGCACAACATTCCCGCCTATAGTTGCGGTTACTGTGGTTGCTGTATTCAGCCCCGTCCCATATAGCACCAGCGTAGCCTGCTCCGTCGCCGGACCAATCACGATAGGTCCGCTAACAGCCTCATAAATCGTGCGGCCGTCGCGAATGCGAGCCACTTGCGCTGCTGCCAGATTCTCGATGTTCTGTTTGAAGATTCCAGGATATACAGCCACAATATTAAGCGCGCTCATCACCGTAACTCCGCCCGCCGTATGACGAACAGTAGCCAACCCCGTCGGCGCTTCCGTCGGCACCCGGTAGTTCACCTGTTTAGGGGATGCGTAGGAGATTTGTGCAACCAATGTCGCCCCGCTCGAATCGACCACCGTTACAGTCCCCCCTCCAAGTGTCGTTGGCCAGTTTGCACTGCTAGCCGCTTCGGTGCCAGTTGCAAGCTTGGCCTCAAACTGTGCAAAAGCGGTCACCAGCGACCCCGGCGTCACAGGCCCGCCTTCGAGCGATGCCGAAGACCGGCTCACCGCATTGGCAACCACAATCCCGCCACCAGCATCATCTCCCGAGGCATTGCGATAGGACGCTCCATCGGCGGCGTTAAACACAGCCACTCCGTTCACCCACACACCTATGGCACCAAGGCCCGTATTCGTTTTGGTCGTTGCCGGCTGCGGTGCGCGCGGTAGCTGCGCCGAGCCATTCAAGGCTGCCGCCCAATTCATAAACACGCCACCGTTCATGCTCCCGGCAAACCATGGCCCAATCACATAGCTGGGCAGGTTATTCGAATTGAGATAAATCGTACTCTCCGTAGTGCGAATGCGTTGAATGTCGGCGTTAGCGGGAGTCGTCACCCCGCCACCAGGCGCACGCGCTCCTGCCGGTTGCACCCCCGGCCAGGTCGTTTGCGGTCCAGTCGAAGGATCCCATGCAATCAGCGCTCGTGCCTGAGTCTGGGAGTTCTTCGTCTGCAGGCTCTTCAACTGCGCGTCAGTTGCATTGGGTTGTCCCACAAACTGTCCGTTGTTGAAGTAATCCAGAGCATCGGCCGGCACTGCAGCCGCGCCCTGCCCAGCTTGCGTTCGAACGCTACCGTAATACTGCAAACCTATGATGTAAGGGAATGCTGGATTACCATCGTCCTTAAGCGTGACAAAGTAAGCATAACTACCATTGGGGAAATCGGGAGTAATTGCAAATCGCCCATTGAACTGGTCCAGATCGCCAAGGCCTGTTACATACTCGTAATCTTCAACATAACGGCCAAGCGGAAAGCGCTCGTTCACCAGCGGCCCCTGTTGCCCTGTAGGCAGCACCTGCGCAACGTTCGGATGATATCCAAGAGCCCAATCCGGCAGCGATTCTCGACGCGTAATCTCACGAAGACGATATCCAGACTTCATCCGTTTAACCGCACTCGAAGCATTCCTCGGATCGCTATAGCCATAGGGCCCGTAAATCGGATAGCCATCAAGCGACCACCCAAGGATAGGCGAGTGTGTCCATGAGCCGGCCTTCTCTCGATAGACACTGCCCGCCCGTCCTGTCGCCACAATTTGCACATTGTCCCCAAGCTGCGAACGCAAACAAATCGGCTGAACATGGTTGTGATATTGACCCTGTCCTGGTTGGTGTGCAAGGCAGGGATCGAAGGTCTCCACCTCGCCAAAGAGTGCATCTCTTAACCAAACACCATCGCCCGCCTGCATACCTCCTGGCTGCGCCAGACACGGCATCGCCGTGCATCCCAACACCAGTCCCAAAGCCAATTTGGCTGCCTTAAAGAATCTGCCGAAATCTTCGCTCATGATCACAATCATGCCATCGCACTGTAAGCAGGTGATGTGATTGACAGCGAATTTGTAAGCCGAGTGTAAGAAAATGCGAACACAAGGTCAAAACGCTTCTTGCTGTGGCGCTTCAATCTTCTATTTCACCTCCACCCCAAACCCTTTCCGCTTCGATAACGTAGCTTCGCATCAGACACGTTTTCACTTGGCTCGTTGTCTCAAAAATACAAGCAACTCCTCGACGGAAGCTCCTCTGATCTCCGGGAAACTGTCTCGCACGAACTGGGTCATCTCCATCCGGTAACGTCGATTCCCTTCGATAGCATCAACGATAAAGGAAAAGCCTAAGCCACGCCCGGCCAGCACCAATTCCCGTGCGCATCCCGTCCGGACAAACACGTATCCCGATTTCTCAACTCCTGCTTCAATAAAAGGCAATGCCGCCTCACCATAAGCATTACGCAATGCATAAGGAAGGCTCGCTAATTCTGTCTTCAGCTCGTCTCCAGCCGCCGGCTCAATCAGCAAGGATCCAAGCCGAGCCAGGTCCCGAACGTCCTTCCTCCACGTGATTGCGATAAGAGCCTGTTCCCGTGCCACCCCACGCTTCACCAAACTCCACAGTAAATCGCTGGCGCGTGGATCTTGAACTGCTACAAGCGTCATCGCAAAACGAGACGCCAATTCGGGATCACCGATTTTCACTACAACCTCTGCGGCTGCCAGAATGGCAGACTCGGAACGTGCCGCCACCCCCGCGCCCATACCACTCCTGTCCGTTCGTAGCAGCGAGCCCAGTCCAATCAGCGCACCTCGCAGCAGCACCGGATTCACCGATTGAAGGTAAGGCAGCATCGGGTCAATGAACTCTGGCCCCAATCGCGAACTGTACCAGCCCATAACGACATCGCTAGGCCCCTGCTTGCGAATCGCTTCCAGCAGCCGGCGATCGAGTTCTGCCTGAGGCCACCAGCCCAGCGCAGCAGCAGCGTATTGCCGTACAGCCACATCGGGATGATAGAGGAAATCAATCACAACAGACAACGTCTCCGCATGAGTTGAACCAAGGATACTCGGCAGGTAGTCGCTAATAAGTTCTGATGCATCCAGCGGCGCAACGCCCGGCTGGGCCGTCGCCTCAGGCAGAATTCGGATCGTGGTCCAATCCGATTGAGATACGATCTGCTTGTCAAAAATACTGCGAACACGCGTATATCTCGCCTCGTAAATCTCCGCCTCTTCGAACCGGTATTGAAGATGAATCGGCAGCCGCCCCGAATGCGGTCTTAGGATGCCCGGATAAGCCCGATCATTTCCACACCCATTGCCCGGCCCCGCAACACCTTGCGGGCTCCTGATCGCCCTCCTCCTTAGCAGCACCCCATTCAGACGCACTTCCACTTGGTTGCATCCAAAGTCCAAAGGCGGATTCCAGCCCGGATAAGCAACCTCACCAAGTTCGGCCGGCAATTGAACGAGCAACCAAACCGGCCCCCCCACTCTGGCAACTCCTTCCAGCGAAATCTTGGGATTCAAAACCCCAACTTCCAGCGCAACGGCTGAACTCGAAGCTCCCAGATAAACCACCCTGACCAAAACACTTCTTTCCGCCGGCAGTATCTTCGGCACCTTGAAATTGATTTGCTTCTCCTGCACAAACAGCAACTCGGAAGGCTCAGCCCCAACGAAAACCTGAACTTTGCACAGCAGTGTGGGAAAGCCTGGTGAAGCAACCGCCTGACCCAGGCATCCAACATCGGGTCCAAGTCCTTGGCCATAAATCGAGAACAGTTTCCCAGGCGACAGAGGCGCAACGATTCCACCATTGGAAAGAAGAACCTGCTCAGCAAGGAAACTGGGTTGTGCCGTCTGTCCCCGAATTCCAGGCACGACCACAATGGCAATGATTAAAGCAAAAGCTACAAGCTTCAAGCTCCAGGCCCCTCCTGCCCGCAATTCTACCTCCCTCCGCAAAGCAAAGGCACCAGCCTAAGAGTTTGTCTGAAATTAGGATTTGGCTACTCGCCGCATTCCTTTCACCTGCCCTTTTAGCCGGACGTTTCTCACTTTGTGTGAAGCGGGGCAGCCGCTGCCCCCCTGGCCAGCCCGTGCCGAGGTGTCGCGGAACGCCACGCTGGCCCGGAAGGTTGCGCGGCTGCAGCCCAGTCGCAATGATTAACGAGCGGCCTTTTTTGCGAGTTGCTTTGCCAGCTCTTTGCTGAAACGAGCGCGCTCAACCAGACTCGGATGCGAGTCCCGGGTCGGGTCGGGGAAGAAGCCGTTCCGCTGATCGGAAGCGGTCATTATCCGCAGGGCATCAATGAGCGACGAAGAGGCCGCGCCTATCCTGACCATAGTCTGTAGCGCGACGCCGTCACAGAACAACTCCAGTTCCCGGACACGGCGCCAATCGTTCCTGTTCCGGGCGTCCTCGTATTCCTCCCAGACGTACTCATGGCCGATCTCGTGGGCCAAGAGCGCCTGCAACTGGGTCACCGTCAGCAGTCGCAGGGCGGTGTCCGTGACCAGCACTACGAAACGGGCGTGAACGGCGATCCTCGCCTGCGGCGATTCCACCACTTTGAAGAGGTAATCCGTATCCCGCCCGTGAAGTTTCAAGACCGGCGCGACCGATTCGAGCTTCTTGCGGTCTTCCGGCCTCAGCGCCTTGACTTCACCCTCCGTCGGCAGGGAGGCGATCACTTGGTGTTTGAGGTCGGGGGAGATCTGCGGAAGCGGGCTAAGGCGGGTGAGCTTCTCCAGTAGGTCGGCGCGAGGTTCGGCAGCGAAGCAAGGATGCATGAGACAGGCAAACGCGGCTAAAGATAGAATAGTGTGGCTCGACAGCATGAAGCGATGCTGCGCGCCGGGATCGAAGAAAGTCCTTTGCCGGTCTCGTAATGTTCTTAGAAGGCTTAAAGGATTCGTTTAGCGAAACCTTAGAGCAATGGGATCAGTATGTTACACGATTTTGGCGTTTGTACTCTAGACACGGAAAAGCGGCTCCTGACGCGAGACGGACAAGCGGTGGCGCTGGCACCGAAGACGTTCGAACTGCTGCTCGTCCTACTTGAAAGCGGCGGCCGGGCGCTGTCGAAAGCGGAGCTGATGCACTCGCTTTGGCCGGATACATTCGTCGAAGAGTCGAACCTTTCATTCCAGATCTCCACCCTACGGAAGGCGCTCGGGGAGGACGGGCCCAAGTGGATCGAGACCATCCCGAAGCATGGGTACCGATTCACAGCCCACGTGGACCGCTCCAACGGCTCGAGCAACGAATCGACCTACACGCCCGCGCCAGAGACGGGCATCAGGCCACCAACGAAATTGTGGCGCTTTGCCGGTGCCGCAGCAGTTGCCGCAGTTGCGCTTTACGTCTTAATGCGTTTTGTCGAGCCTTTATTGCCGATCTCAAAAGAGTCAACTGCCGTTTCTCCGGCACTTCCACTTACCGCTTCGCCGGGTTATCAGCAGAGCCCCAGTTTGTCGCCCGATGGCAATCAGGTCGCCTTCTCCTGGGACGGCGCCAATTCGGACAACTATGACATCTACGTCAAGCTAGTGGGCCCCGGTGAGTCCATTCGGCTCACGACTGATCCGGCCGTTGACGACCAGCCCGCTTGGTCACCTGACGGTCGGTCGATCGCGTTTCTGCGATTCAGGTCCGAGAGTAATGCGGACATCTTCGTCGTTCCAGCACTCGGGGGAATGGAAAGGAAGGTGGCCTCCGCCAGCTTTCATGGGCGCGGGGGAAAATCCGGCAGTACGGAATTTTGGACCGGAAACTTAGCCTGGACACCGGACGGCAAATGGCTGGCGTTTGGCGGCGCCTTCAAAGAAAATGAGCATCCTGGTATTTGGTTGGTAGCGCTGAACGGTGCAGAGCAACGTCGGCTGACCGAGGTGTCCGCGCCTGACGACGGCGACTGGGCACCAGCGTTTACCGGTGATGGAAAATATCTCGCATTCATTCGCGAACGTACGCTTTCGACATCCATGGTGTACGCATTGCCCTTATCGCAAATGGCTCCAGCAGGACGAGTGCAAAGGCTAAGTCCGGACGGCGGCAGTATTCTGGGCCTCGCCTGGAAGCCAGACGGCAGCGGCCTGCTCGTGTCCTCGGCAGGCCATCTCGGCCTCTCCCGCATGTACAGCATCCCTTTTGGGCCAGGACGTACGCCGGAAACTCGCGACGTAAGTCTGCTTCAGTTCGGTGAGCGGGCACGCGGCATTACCATAGGAAAGAACGGAAGAATCGTATACGCGGCGCGGTACAGGGATGCGAATATGTGGCGTTTCGATTTGGGCTCACCGGCTCAACGCCCGCACGTACGCATTGCCGCTTCCACCTTAGATGAGGAGACGCCGGACTACTCACCAGACGGCAGACGCCTCGCTTTTGCATCTACGAGAACAGGAGTGGAAGAGCTATGGCTGGCCAACTCCGATGGTTCCAACCCAAAGCAAATGACGTTTACAGGTGGGCCACAATGTTCCAACCCGCGCTGGTCTCGGGACGGCCGTCTCATTCTCTTTAACTCGCGCTCGAAAGGGTCTTCAGATCTTTATCTGCTGGATCCAGAAATCGGCGAAGTGCGCCGCCTCACCAATCATCCAGATGAAGAGCTTGAGGCCAACTGGTCGCGTGACGGACGGACGATTTACTTTGGTTCCAACAGGACGGGTCGATTCGAAATCTGGCGGATGCCAGCCACAGGAGGAGAACCGGTGCAGGTCACGAAACTAGGCGGTCAAACGGCAACCGAGTCTCCGGACGGACAGTTTCTCTACTACGCCAAATACGAAACGTCTCCCAGTGCAATCTGGCGAGTGCCTGTCAGCGGCGGTGAAGAGCAGCCTGTCGTCGATGGTCTGAGCTATGGAATCAATTACGTGGTCGCAACCCGTGGCATTTACTTCCTGGCCGTAGCTGGCGCACGAAATCAGACATCTCTCGATTTCTTCGAGTACGCGACTGGTAAGCGGTCTAAGATAGTCAGAGTCGGGAAGCCTTTCTGGTGGGGAATGGCATTGTCCCCGGACGAGAAGTCACTGTTGTATTCGGTAGTTGACAACGCCGGAAGCAATCTGATGCTCGTCGATAGTTTTCGATGACCGAAATGCGGATCTTCTATAGTTTGCGACTGCGAGCTCGACTGCTCTTCCGATTTGGCGACGATTTGGCGACAGCCTGACGCGTCACTTCGCATTTCATTGGCATTTTTGCTGTTTTCCTGCGAAACAACCGCTAGCCATCTATAGAGAGCTTCTTCAGCCCAGCGGTACATATGTGTGGCGAACTCGCTAATAGAAAAGACCCTTACACGGATTTACTTCACCAGCTACGTTTTCCAACTCTCTCCCCTCTGTGGCCCAGATTTCCCGAAAAACGCAAAGGGACGGGTCAACTTCAAGCCGGCACCGGTGCCGTCTCATACAAATGCTGGCCCAGCGACCGCATCAGCGAGACCACCCTCCCCGGCACCCGCCGCGTGGTCGAATGCATTGACGCCCGCCTCCGCGTAGTCTTGCAAAGGCATCATTCCTCTAAGAGGCAGCCGCCTCGACTAAACGTCGGAGTTTACCCGCGCATCGATAGCTGGCACCATTTCCCCTACATGAAAGAATCCGGCAAGAAGCCATTCGCGCCGACACGCTCACCAATGCTGCATTGATGAACCTGAACTGCAAGGCCGGACAACTTAAAAAAGGCCACTGAGCCGACATCATCGCCCTCGATGCCGACCCAGTGGCCGATATTCGAAATCTCGAAAAAGTGAAGTTCGTCATGAAGGACGGCAAGATCTATCGCAACGATTGGAATCGTAGATAGGCTGCCGTCCTGCTTCAGCTTCTCTTACTACTGCTTGTCGTATGCGGTGTTGCCCTCGAATGGTTTGCCATCCGCCCCAGTACCTTTGGTGCTAAGGGTCGCCGACTTGCCATCTTTGGATACAGCAAACTTGCCGGTTCCTGTATACTTGCCGCCCTTTTTCGAGCGAGTGTCCGTCACTGTATCTGCATCCACCTGTTTGAGCGCTAGTGTGTCGTAGGGAAGGCCGCTGCCCGACATTGTCACAGGTTTACCGTCGTACTTCGCCGTATAGCTGACGTCGATTTTCGAGCCGTCTTCCCGATCGCCTTTTACGCTCACCTTGATGGCGTCTCCTGCGGCGGCACGTACAACAGTCAGGCTCTTGATGGGCGACTGTCCTGCGGCGGTTTTCGACTTGGCTGCATTCAGTTTCCAGGTGCCAAGGGTGTTATCGGCACAAAACGCAACAGCCGCCATCGCGATCGTCGCAATCATAATTCGTAAGCTATTCTTCATAGTTGTTCCTTTTTGGCGGGAAGAATCGCTTCCTCACCTTCGTCCGAGATCCCCGATGGGGACTTGCGGACTAAGGTAGCTTATACCAAATTGAAACTCTAAGTCAGGTTATCTTCAATACGCCGACTCTAGAGTAAGTCACCAGAAGCGAATCTTGACTGTTTTCGGATACTATGATTTTCCAGGAAAAATAAAAAGTCTTCAGTTTGCCCTGAGTGTAGGGCATGGGGGGATGTATGAGCAAAGTCATCAGATAGGATGAGGCGGCTGGCCTCGACTGAACGTCGGCGTTAAGCTGTCGTCAGATACGCACTCGAGGTGCAAAAAGGAGACCAGCCACAACGGATATTACCACCACTTTAGCTGCGATTGGAATCGATCTCGGCGACAAAGATGCTTACTACGCCTGCCTGAATGAAGACGGTAAATTTAACGAAGATGGCACAATTGCCATGACCCCATCCGGGTTGAGAAAGCACTTCGAAAAGATACCCAGATCCCGGATCGGCATTGAAGCGGCGCGCAATCTAATATGGAGGCGAAGGAGCAAAAAAGCCATACCAGCACTAACATTTTCGGTTGACAGAGCCAGCCGCCTCATGGAACACCGTCCCCTTACTTAAGCAAGACTCATTAGGGAACATGAGAGTTGCTACTCTTGAAAAAGAATGAGTTCGCCTTCTCTTCATCATTCCGAATCCATGATCGAGCGCACCCGTCTTATGGGGGTGGTGAACGTCACGCCCGATTCCTTCTCAGACGGCGGTCATTTCTTCAGCGTGGAGTCCGCAGTCGCCCACGCACACCAACTGGTGGAGGAGGGCGCGGATCTGCTGGATCTTGGCGCGGAAAGTTCCCGTCCTGGCTCCAACCCAGTTTCCGCCGTCGAAGAACTCGGTCGTCTGCTGCCCATATTACAGGCTGTGGCTGGGCGAATAGCCATTCCCATCTCGATCGACACTACGAAGCCCGACATCGCCGATGCCGCCCTCCGGATGGGTGCCTCTATGATCAACGACATAACCGGCGGCTCCGATCCCCGTATGCTCGAGGTGGTGAGTCGGCATGGCGCTTCGCTAGTTATCATGCACATGCGAGGCAATCCGCGCACCATGCAAGACGACACCTCCTACCGGGATGTGGTCGCGGAGGTGAGCCAGTTTCTTCAGGGACAGGTGGCCGCCGCCCGCCGCGCGGGTATCGAGGATATTTTGATCGACCCTGGCATCGGTTTCGGTAAAGATTCGGTACAGAACCTGGAACTCCTCCGGCGCTTGGGCGAGTTCCGGCAACTAGGCTGTGCGATCCTCGTGGGACCTTCGCGAAAGGGGTTCCTCGGAAAAATTACTGGCTGCCGCGAAGCTGCCGCGCGCCTGCCCGAATCCATCGGGGCAGCTTGCGCCGCCGCCATGAACGGCGCCAATTATGTCCGAGTCCACGACGTCGCACAGTGCCACCGGGCGCTTGCCATTGTAGATGCTATACGAGGAGTCCCGTGGACCGAATCCTGATTTCAGAACTTCCTGTGTACTGCCACTTGGGCGTCACTGCCACCGAGCGGGAATCTCCACAAATCGTCGTACTGGACTTGGAACTCTCTCTCGATCTCTCTCTTGCCTCGACGAATGACTCAATAGCGGATACCGTGAACTATTCCTCGGTTTGCGTAGTCGCCGAGGAGGTCGCACTGCAGCGGCAATACCGCCTCATCGAGTCCCTTGCAGGGGAGATCGCCGAAGCCCTGCTCGCCAGCTTCCCGGTCGAACAAGTACGCATTCTTCTCCGAAAGCCCTCTGCACTGGCTCGCCGGGGCGCAGCCTTCGCCGCCGTAGAATTGCTGAGAAAACGGAATGACTGAGGCTTTTGTTGCGCTCGGTGCAAACCTTGGTAACCGTGCCGCTTCGCTCGAGAGGGCGCTGCGTGGGATCGCCTCCTTTAGTGAGATTGTGCGTGTCTCCTCCGTTTATGAAACCGAACCCGTCGGGTTGGCCGACCAGCCTACGTTCTTGAACGCAGTCGCTCAGATCTCTACTGGTCTCAATGCCAGGCAACTGCTAACAAACTTACTCGAGATAGAGCAAAGTCTGGGCCGCGAGCGGTCGGTCCGCAATGGGCCTCGAATGATTGATCTCGACCTGTTGCTCTACGGCTCGTCTGTGATCTCCGAACCCGGCCTTGAGGTGCCGCATCCGCGTCTCAACCAACGTCGTTTCGTCCTTGCTCCGCTGGCTGAGATCGCCCCGAAACTGGTTCATCCGGTTCTCGGAGTGACGATGGTCAATTTGTTATCGCAACTGCCGGAAGGCGAATGGGTGCGGGTTTGCCCACAGGTTCTCGCTTCGAAAGATCTGTCCAGCTAATAAACAAGACCGGGTGGTGAAGCGGCTGATTTGTTCAACCGGTCGGTGGCAAAGTCTTCAGCCTGATTTGGCTACAGCCTTTGTCAACCGAAAATGTCACTGGGGGTTTTTGGCTAGCCCAAGCCAAGCGCGCTGGGCACCCCCGCCCGCACAAAATCTTCCCCTTTAGACAAAAGCGGATGACCCGATACCCTCGCCAGCGCCAGCACGCAACAATCACAAAAATTCAATCCGGTTGGGTGATTACTTTTGCCAAACACACGCCACACCCTCCGGGCCTCCTATACCATCACGCTATCCATTGGCACAATGTCGATGCGCTCCGAAAAACTAAAACGGTGATCACGATCAGCAAAAACAGTGATCAATGAGAGACAATCACGCAGTTTGCGCAATACGGCAGAAGTTGAAAATAATGCAAACGCACGGAAGGTTGAAAGTCGGTGAGCCCAATCACCAGTTCCGAAAAACGGGGCTGGCCGATATGCTATAACTTGGGGTTTCAGTTTGCCTTATGACCCCTTCCCCGGAACCCGCCGCTAAGATCGTGTCCTGGAGTTTTTCCAAGTGCGTTCTCTTCCGATTCCTCTGCTGTTATCTCGCGCTGTATCTGTTCACTGAGGGTGGATTGCTAGGGTTCATACCCGGTTCCTCCGCCATATCCAGCGCCATATCGAGCGGATGGAGCAAACTGCTGCCGTGGTTTGCCGCCCACGTCCTTCGGTTGTCTGGCCCGGCAGTGTCGGTCTACAAACCTGGCGGGGACACACAACTCGATTATGTGATGTACGTTTTCTTGTTGCTGACTGCGGCAATAGCCACGGTGGCTTGGTCGCTTGCTGATTCCAAGCGTCGAAATTATGGCACTCTGGATTCGTGGCTTCGTCTCGGAGTCTGTTATCACCTGATTTACTGCATGCTCACATTCGGGATCAACAAGGTAATCCCGCTCCAGTTCGCCTTCCCAAATCTGGACGAGTTGCTGAAGCCGGTCGGATTCCATTCACTCCGTATGCTCTTTTGGTCCCTGATGGGTGCTTCACCCGGCTACGTGATGTTTTGCGGTGCCACGGAAATTCTGGCAGCGCTCCTGCTGATTTTCAAACGGACCCGGACGCTTCCCTCCGTGCCAACATCAATGAGACAGATTCCTTAGTTGCAATTAGACCCTACCGGAGGGCGGGGAAAATGGATCACAATGATGAGCACAGTGTCTCAGAAGCAAGAAGTACCGATG
>JBKJUN010000457.1:0-11465 GCA_046590555.1 Bryobacter sp.
TCGTGGTTAGAACCTGGAGAGGTTGGCAATGAGCCCAGGAATTTTAGGTAAAAAAATCGGCATGACGCAGATCTTCCGCGCCGATGGGCAGGTGGTGCCTGTCACATTGGTGAAGGCCGGACCCTGCGTAGTCACACAGCGTAAGACGCCTGCTACTGACGGGTATGACGCCATTCAGCTTGGGCTGATGGAATACGTCAAACCAGCCAGGATCAACAAGCCTGAGACGGGCCACCTGAAGAAGGCTGGCGCCGACGGGGTCCGCTATAGTCGTGAGTTCAAATTGAACCGCGGCAACGGCGACTTCAAGGCTGGCGATAAGATCACCGCTGAAGACTTCAAGCCCAAGGAGATCATCGATGTTATCGGTATCTCAAAAGGCCGTGGTTTTCAGGGTGTGGTCAAGCGCCACGGTTTCCGCGGCGGTCCTGGTGGCCACGGTTCGATGTTCCATCGTGCTCCTGGTTCGATCGGTGCGTCGAGCTTCCCCTCGCGCGTCTTCCCAGGCATGCGTATGGGCGGCCATATGGGTACTGATCAGGTGACCGTACGCAACCTCGAAATCATCGAAGTTGATGCGGAAGAGAATGTGATCATGGTGAAGGGCGCGCTCCCTGGAGCAAATGGCTCTTACGTCATGATCCGCCGTACAAAGGCGAGGGGCTAACAGGATGCCTACCGTAGACGTAATTAATCTCGAAAACAAAGTAGTCGGTTCACTCGAACTCGCCGCCGAGGTATTCGGTGCCGATGTGAACGAGCACCTGCTCTATGAGTCGGTCCGCCACTATATGGCTGGACAGCGCAAGGGCTTAGCTTCGACCAAGACCCGTCACGAAGTGGCTGGTAGCGGTAGAAAGTTGTGGAAGCAAAAAGGCACCGGCCGCGCCCGAGTGGGCAGCATCCGGTCGCCACTATGGCGCCATGGCGGCACGACTCACGGTCCGCAGCCGCGTGACTATAGCTACCGTCTGAACAAGAAAATGATTCTTGGCGCTCTGCGCTCGGCGTTGACCGCAAAGCTGCGTGATGGTGAATTGCGCATTGTTGATGGCTTCACCCTGGCCGATGCCAAGACCAAGAATTTTGCCGGCGCCCTCGGCAAGTTAAACGTTGAAAAGACGGTTCTTCTCGTCGAGAACGCCGAAAACCGCAATCTGACGCTGGGCTCGCGCAACATCCCTGGAGTCAAGCTGGTGAGCACTAAAAATGTCACCACTTACGACATCCTGAAGTACAAAGATGTTTTGGTGAGTAAGTCGGCTGCCGAGAAATTGTCGGAGGCGCTGAAGTAAATGACCTTATTTGATGTGATTACGCGTCCGATTGTCACCGAAAAAGGTGTCATGAAGAAGGACGGCGAACGCACGCTTTGCTTTGAAGTGAAGACTGCCGCCACCAAGACCCAGATCAAGCAGGCCGTTGAGAAGATCTTCAAAGTCAAAGTGGAAGAAGTTCGTACCGTCATTAACGAAGGTAAACTTCGTCGTCGTGGCAAATTCGCAGGCTACGGGTCGAATTGGAAGAAGGCCTACGTGAAACTCAAGAAGGACCAGAAGGTCCCTGAATACTCCGAGGTCGTCTAATGCCAATTAAAAGTTATCGTCCGTTTACTCCCACGCGTCGCTTCCGTACGGTAGTTACGCGTGAGGACATCACCAAGCAGACGCCGGAGAAAAGTCTCACCAGCGGTAAGGCGAAGTCAGGTGGCCGTAATTCAACAGGCCGCACGACCATGCGCTTCCGCGGCGGTGGCAACAAGACCTCTTATCGTGAAATCGACTTCAAGCGTGACAAGGCTGGCATTCCAGCTACGGTCGCCTCGGTTGAATACGATCCGAATCGCTCGGCCCGTATTGCTTTGCTCAACTACGTCGATGGCGAGAAGCGTTACATCGTTTCCCCCGTTGGCCTTAAGGTTGGCGCAAAAATCATGAGTGGCCCCGGAGCTGATATTCTTGTTGGCAACGCTCTTCCACTCAAGAACATCCCAGCCGGTACGATCGTTCACAACATTGAACTTCGTCCTGGTAAGGGTGCGCAAATGGCTCGCAGCGCCGGAGCTCAGGCTCAGGTTGTGTCCAAGGAAACCGAATATTGCCTGCTCAAGCTGCCTAGCGGCGAAGTTCGCAAGGTTTTGATCGATTGCTACGCAACGATCGGCCAGGTCGGCAATCTCGATCACGAAAATCAAACGCTCGGCAAGGCTGGTCGCAGCCGCTGGGTTGGCAAGCGTCCTCATAACCGTGGTGTCACAATGAACCCGGTTGACCACCCGCACGGTGGTGGTGAGGGTCGTACGTCCGGTGGTCGTCACCCGGTTACGCCTTGGGGTCAGCCCACGCGTGGTTTCAAGACCCGCAACAACAAGCGTACCGACAAGATGATCGTCAAACGGAAGCAGAAGAGCTAGGGAACAGGTAAGAAGATAATATGGGCCGTTCACTCAAAAAAGGACCGTTCGCCGACGAACACCTGATCGTGAAACTCGAGGCAATGAATAGCCGGGACGAGAAAAAGGTTTTGAAAACCTGGTCTCGCCGCTCGACGATCATGCCTTTGTTTATCGGTCATACCCTCGCCGTCCACAACGGTAAAAAGTTTATCCCGGTCTACGTGACCGAAAACATGGTTGGCCACAAACTGGGCGAATTTTCACCGACGCGTACCTTCAAAGGTCACGTGGCGAAATCCAAGTCCAACGAAAAAGGCAAATAGGACTGAATCATGATAGCCAAAGCAGAAGCCCGTTACGTCCGCGTGAGCCCGCAGAAATGCCGTCTGGTGATCGATTTGATCCGTGGACTCAATGCCGGCGAGGCAATCAATTTGTTGAAGATGACGAACAAGCGTATGGCTCCCGTCGTCGAAAAGCTCTTGCGCAGCGCCATCGCTAACGCCGAGAACAAGAACAGCAATGTTGACGTTGATAGCCTGACAGTAAGCGAAGCATACGTAAATGAAGGCCCGCGCATGAAGCGCATCCGCCCTGCTCCGATGGGCCGTGCCTATCGCTACCAGAAAAGGATCGCGCACATAGTGGTCAAAGTTTCGGACGGCGCTGCCGCCGAAGTCAAGGCTGAGGCATAAGGAAAAAAGCGAATGGGTCAGAAAGTACATCCCTTTGGATTCCGTCTCGGGGTCACCAAAACGTGGAAAAGCCGCTGGTTTGCTAAGCAAGACTACGCCAAGCTTCTCTTTGAAGATCTCGAACTAAAGGAATCGCTCCGCAGCCGCCTCAAGAGCGCTGGTGTGAGCTCGATCGAAGTTGATCGTCCTGGCAACAAACTGCGCATCACGATTCGCACCTCGCGTCCCGGTATCATCATCGGCCGTAAGGGCGCTGAAATCGAAAAGCTGAAGCAGGACTTGGCCAAGAAGACCAAGCGCGAAGTATTCATCGACATCCAGGAAGTGCACAAGCCCGAGCTTGATGCCCAGCTGGTGTCAGAGTCGATCGCATTGCAGCTCGAAAAGCGTGTGGCATTCCGCCGTGCGATGCGCAAGGCTGTCGACAGCGCTCAGCGCTTCGGCTGTAAAGGCATCAAGGTCCGCGTCAGCGGCCGCTTGAACGGGGCCGAAATCGCACGTACCGAATGGTACTTGCATGGCCGGTTACCGCTGCACACTCTGCGCGCCGACATCGATTACGGATTTGCTGAAGCCCACACCACTTATGGCGTCATTGGCGTCAAGTGCTGGATCTACAAGGGTGACATTGGCGAAGGCCAGCGGCGTGTCATGTTGCGTAACGACAACGAACCGCAACCCCGCCCGAAGCGTGACAATCGTGACCGCGATCGTCGTCCTGGTGGCGACCGTCCTGGTGGTGATCGTCCTGGTGGTGACCGTCCCGGCGGAGATCGTCCGCGTGGAGCTTATGAGCCCCGCACCGGTGGCGAAGGCCGTGGCGCTGATGGCCGCGCCCGCACCGGCACCGAGGCAGCAATGCCTCCCGTGGCTGACTCTGGCGTAGTAGTAACTGCTCCTGAAGTGCCATCAATAATCAAGAGTGGTGGCCCGATCCTGCCGCCAATGGCTCCGCCCGCGCCGAACTGGAAGCAGGAAATGGCTGCTGAAGCCGTTGTGCCGAATGTTGAAGCCGCCGAGCCAATTGTTGAAGCTGTTGTGGAGCCCGTAGTTGAGGCCGCTCCCGAAGCCGAAAAGCCGGCTGAGTAACTAGAGCAGCCGCAGAAGATTTTTCAAAAGAGGAACACGACCTATGTTGATGCCAAAGAAAGTCAAGTACCGCAAACAACAGCGCGGCCGCATGCGCGGTATGGCTCATCGCGGCTCCAGTGTGGACTTCGGCGAATACGGCCTCAAGGCAATGGCTTGTGGTTATATCACTAACCGTCAGCTTGAAGCCGCCCGTATCGCAATGACGCGCCACATCAAGCGCGGTGGCAAGGTCTGGATCCGGATATTCCCGGATAAGCCTGTCACCAAGAAGCCGGCCGAAGTCCGAATGGGCTCCGGTAAAGGTGCTCCGGATGGCTGGGTGTGCGTAATTCGCCCTGGCAAAATTTTGTTTGAGATGGAAGGCGTTTCGCTTGAAATCGCGCAGGAAGCCATGCGTCTTGCGGCAATGAAGTTGCCGATCAAGACCAAGCTTGTGTTGCGTTCGGCGGTATAGGCAGTAAGCGTAAGGAACACGAACAATGAAAGCTGAACAAATTCGCGGCCTCGATCAGGCCGAACTTAACAAGCAACTGGCCGAAGGCAATGAGAACATGTTCCGTTTGCGCTTTCAGATGTCCATGGGCCAGATGGAAGGCATCAAAAAGCTGCGCGATCTCAAGAAGGATCGTGCACGCATTCTGACCGTCATGCGCCAGAGCGAACTGGCCGCCAAAAAGGAAGGCAAGTAGCCAATGGCCGAAGAAGTCGTCAAGACCCCCAACAAGCAGGAAAAGGTCGGTGAAGTAGTCTCGACCAAGATGGCAAAAACGATCGTGGTCGAAGTGACCCGCAAAGTGCAGCACCCGCTGTACAAGCGAATTCTGACCCGTCGCAACAAATTTTACGCCCACGACGAAGAGGGCAAAGCCAAGCAAGGCGATCAGGTTCGCATCATCGAGAGCCGTCCCTTGAGCAAGTTGAAGCGCTGGACGCTGAAGGACATTCTGCGCACTGCAGTTCGAATTCAGATCCAGGACGAGCCCTCAGCCGAGCGTCTGGCTCGTGCCGCAGCGGCCAAGAAGAAGAACAAGTAGGCTTTAGCCCGAATTGTTCACGAGATGTTTTAAGAGAGCTACGGAGAATACGCAATGATTGGGATGAGAACAATGCTGGAAGTGGCGGACAACAGTGGCGCCCGTAAGCTCCAGTGCATTCTGCCGCGCGGCGGCGACAAAGGCAAAACAGCCGGTTTGGGCGACATCATCACGGCCAGCGTCAAGGAAGCAGCTCCCGACTCGTCCGTGAAAAAGGGTAAAGTAGTACGTGCGGTTATCGTCCGCATGCGCAAGGAAGCCCGTCGCAAGGACGGAACCTACATTCGCTTTGATTCGAACGCAGCTGTGCTGGTGAACGAACTGGGCGAGCCCGTAGGCACGCGTGTGTTCGGCCCCGTGGCTCGCGAACTGCGCGACAAGAAATTCATGAAGATCGTTTCGCTTGCTCCGGAGGTTGTGTAGTTATATGGCTTCCCTCAGCAAAATGAATGCCTCAGAGAAGGCTGGAATCCCAAAGCGGATTCGCATTAAAAAAGACGACATGGTAAAAGTGCTGGTTGGCAAAGACAAGGGCAAGACGGGCAAAGTGATTGAAGTCAATCACGCTATCGGTCGCGTTCTGGTTGAAGGCATCAGCATGGTAAAACGGGCGACTAAGCCGAATCCAGCCAAGGGAATTAAGGGTGGGTTCCAAGAAAAGGAATCCAGCATCCACGTCTCGAACGTGATGATTCTTACGGCAGGCGGCATTCCAACCCGCATTGGTACGAAGGTGGAGACGGTGGGTGGAAAAACCCGCCGCACGCGCATCGCGCGGAAAACCGGTGAGGTGCTGGATTCCAAGTAACTTGGCCTTCACGGGCAAAGTTAGCCAGGTCCCTCCCAACACGAATGAGGTAGAGAAGCAATGAAAGCGCGCCTAAGAGAAGTTTATAACAAGCAGGTTGCACCGGCACTCCAGGCGGAGTTCGGCTACAAAAACCCGATGGCCATTCCAAGGGTCGACAAGGTGTCGATCAATCTGGGCCTCGGTGAAGCAACCGGAAATGCGAAGCTGATGGACGTAGCGGTGCAGGAACTTTCTGCCATCAGCGGCCAGAAGCCTGTCGTTACCAAAGCGAAGAAGTCGATTGCAGCGTTCAAGCTGCGCGAAGGCATGCCGATTGGTTGCATGGTTACTTTGCGCAACGATGCAATGTACGAATTTCTAGACCGCTTCATGAATATTGCGCTCCCTCGCGTCCGCGATTTCCGCGGAGTGAATCCGAAATCATTCGATGGCCGCGGCAACTACACGATGGGCATCAAGGATCAATTGATCTTCCCCGAGATCGACTATAACAAGGTCGACAAAGCGCGGGGTATGAACATTTGCATCACGACCACTGCAACCAACGACGCAGAAGCGCTCGCGTTGCTCAAGTTTATGGGAATGCCGTTCCGCCAATAAAGGAAGAAACAGAGATACACGATGGCAACTACCGCAAAAATCGCCAAGGACAATAAGAAGCCAAAGTTTGAATGCCAGCACCGCAATCGTTGCGGACGTTGTGGCCGGCCGCGTGCTTACATGCGCAAGTTCAACCTGTGCCGTATCTGTTTCCGTCAGCTCGCCCTGGCTGGAGAAATTCCCGGCGTGACGAAGTCAAGCTGGTAGCGAGAAGCGAAAGAAGAGAGAAGAAACAGGATGACGACCGATCCAATCGCCGATATGCTGACGCGGGTACGCAATGCCATCAAGGCGCGTCACTCGAAAGTGGATATCCCGGCCTCCAAACTCAAGCTCGAAATTGCCCGCATCATGAAGGAAGAGGGTTATATTCTCAACTTCAAGCTGGCTGAAGAAGGCTCGAAGAAGACCATGAAGATTTATTTGAAGTACACGCCCACCAACGACAGCGTCATCTCGCACTTGGAGCGCATCTCGCGCCCTGGTTGCCGTCGATACGTCGGGTCGATGGAAGTGCCCAAGGTACTTGGCGGGTTGGGGATCAACATCCTCACCACCCCCAAGGGTGTGATGACTGGCCAGTCGGCTCGCAAAGCGAACGTCGGCGGCGAAGTGCTCTGCCAGATCTACTAATTGGATTTGCAGAGAGCCATTGAAGGAAACAGAATATGTCACGTGTAGGTAAAAAGCCCATTGCTCTGCCGGCTGGAGTCAAAATCCAGATCGGAACTGAGCTGCTGGTAGAAGGCCCCAAGGGTAAATTGGTGGTTCCGATTCCGCAGGGCGTCACAGTGGAAAACACGAACGGTACAGTGCAGATCAGCCGGGCGAACGACAAACTTGCCGCCTTACACGGCCTGACCCGAGCACTGGCCGCCAATGCAATCACCGGCGTCTCAACCGGTTGGACCCGGGAACTCGATATCGTCGGCATCGGTTACCGTTGCGACCTTAAAGGGAACTTGGCCACGTTTATGCTTGGTTATAGTCACTCGATCGAGTTGTTGCTGCCAACCGGCGTAGATATGACGGTGGAGAAGCAGACTCACATTGTTCTGAAGAGCCATGACCGCCAATTGGTGGGTCAGGTAGCCGCGCACATGCGTGGATTGCGTCCGCCAGATCCTTACAAGAATAAGGGAGTTCGCTATACCGGCGAGATCCTGAAGAAGAAGGTCGGCAAGAGCGGCGCCGGTGGCAAGGGTAAGTAAGGCGCGAGGATAGCGAGGAACGAAACGATGAAAGCAAAAGTAGATCGCGACGCAGTTCGCCGCCGAATTCATATCCGTATTCGGAAACGTGTCAAAGGTACCTCCGAGAGGCCCAGGCTCGCGGTATTCCGCAGCCTGAATCACATATATGCTCAGGTAATCGACGACCGCAGCGGGCACACGCTTGCCTCGGCTTCGAGCGCCGAAAAGAGCGTCGAGGTAAAGTCCGGCGGCAACGTCGATGCAGCCAAGGTAGTAGGCAAGCTGGTGGCCGAACGCGCCAAGCAGGCAGGAATCGGTGCGGTTGTATTTGACCGCGGTGGCTTCCTGTATCACGGTCGGGTTAAGGCTCTGGCTGATGCCGCTCGCGAGGGCGGGCTCGAGTTCTAAAGGAAAGCCGGTAAGGAAAAACGCATGGCAACACATACCATTAAGCGAGTGGACGCAAGCGGCTTGAACCTCAAGGAACAAGTTGTATCGATTAACCGCGTCACCAAAGTAGTAAAGGGCGGCAAGAACATGAGCTTTGCTGCACTGGTAGTGGTGGGCGACGCTGAAAAGCGTATCGTTGGCTACGGCACGGGCAAGGCAAAAGAAGTTCCCTCCGCAATTAAGAAGGGTATTGAGGCGGCCAAGAAGAACCTGCGCCAGATCAATACTTTGCCGACAACCATTTTGCACAAGGTGGAAGGTCGTTTCGGTGCGGGCATCGTCATGCTGAAGCCGGCTCCTGAAGGCACTGGCGTTATCGCTGGTGGCCCGGTGCGAGCCGTAATTGAAAGCGTCGGAATCCCAAATATTCTGACCAAGAACCTCGGTTCGCGCAATCCCCACAACGCCGTAAAGGCAACCGTAAACGCTCTCGAACAATTGCGCGACAGGCAAGCTACTGCCGACATGCGCGGCGTTAGTCTGGAGAAGGTCTAGACTGGCCAATTGGCCAGTCAATTGAGGAACTCAAATGGCAGACAATACGATCAAGATCAAGTTAATTGGCAGTCCAATCTGTTGCCCCGAAAACCAGAAGCGAATCGTACGCAGCCTAAACCTGCACACGATGAATCGCGTGGCTGTGCGACCCGATACCCCCGCCTTCCGAGGTATGGTGTTGAAGGTGCCGCATTTACTGGCGATTGTGAAGTGATAGGCGTGAAGGAATAGGTTAGAGCGATGAATTTAAGCAACCTCCATCCCCCCGAGGGGCAAAAGCAAAAGAAACAACGCGTCGGCCAGGGTATGGGTACCCGCCGCGGCAAGTTCTCAGGTCGCGGTGCCAAGGGTGCCAAGTCGATCTCTGGTTATTCGAAGATGCGCGGTTTTGAAGGCGGCCAGATGCCACTGCATCGCCGCATGCCAAAGCGCGGATTTACCAACCCGTTCCGCGAGGAGTGGGTGGTACTGAATCTGAGCCGTCTTGACAAGATGGAAATCTCGGAATTCTCACCCGAAATCCTGAAGTCCGCTGGAGTCTTGAAGAAGCTCGAAAAGGGCCTCAAGATTCTCGGCACTGGCGAGATCACCCGCAAAATCACGATCAAGGCGCATCAGTTTTCGGAAGCAGCCAAGGCCAAGATTGAAGCAGCCGGCGGAACTGTGGAAGTGATTCCTCCTTTCGTGCCCGCTCCGATCAAAAACCCGAAGCGCGATGCCGCTCTCGAGCGTAAAGCCGCCAAAAAGAAGTAAGCAGCAATTGACCCTGTTCCTATAAGGATCGACCTTAAAATCCATGAAGTTCTTCGAAGCCTTCGCCAACGTGTTCCGGATCCCCGATCTAAGAAATCGGATCCTGTTCACGCTCGCCATGTTGGCCGTATACCGTCTTGGCGGCCACATCCCCACACCGGGGATCGACGCCAATCGTCTGGAAGAGTATTTCAAGCAAAACGCCGGAGGCATCTTCGGCTTCATGGACTTGTTTAGCGGCGGAATGTTCCGTCGGCTGACCATTTTTGCATTGGGCATTATGCCTTACATCACATCGTCTATCATCCTTCAATTGTTGACGGTAGTGGTGCCGACGCTTGAAAAGCTGTCGAAGGAAGGCGAAATGGGCCGTCGGAAGATTACCCAGTGGACTCGCTACCTGACAGTAATTCTAGCCTTGTTCCAGTCGTTTGGTATTGCCGCAGCCTTGCAGTCTGCCGGTTCTGCCGGTGGTGGTTTTGTGCTCAATCCTGGAATCGGATTCGTTCTGATGACCATGATCAGCCTGACAACTGGTACTGCCTTCATCATGTGGCTAGGTGAACAGATCACCGAGCGAGGCATCGGTAATGGCATGTCGCTGATCATTTTCACGGGCATCGTGATTGGCCTGCCGACTGCAATCCTTGAAATTTACAACAATGTATTTGTGACACGGCAGTGGAACCCGCTGCAGATGATCATTATCCTCGTCATGATGGTTGCCGTTATTGGCCTGATCGTACTTGTGGAACGCGGCGAACGTCGCATCCCGGTGCAATATGCCAAACGCGTAGTGGGACGTCGTGTTATGGGTGGACAGCAAACGCACCTGCCGCTCAAGGTGAACGCCGGTGGAGTTATCCCGGTCATCTTCGCCCAGAGCTTGCTGACATTCCCGCAAAGTTTTCTGCAGGTAGAGTGGATTAAAAACAATCGGTGGATGTCGGGACTGCTTGAATCAATCGGGCATACACAGCCCCTGTACTTTATCCTCTATACCGCTCTTATTGTCTTCTTCTGTTTCTTCTACGTTTCGATTATTTTCAACCCGAACGAAGCAGCTGATAACATGCGCAAATTCGGTGGCTTTATCCCTGGCATTCGCCCGGGAAAGAACACGGCTGATTATATGAATCGCATCCTGACCCGGATCACGGTTGTCGGTGGTTTGTATTTGGCCTTGTTGAGCCTTTTGCCCGAAGTCATGATTTCTGGAATCAAGTTGCAGCGGCTACCGCTGATCGGCAACTGGATCGATGGAAGCTTCCCCCGATGGCTGTTGGACGGCCTCGGCGTCTCCTTCTATTTCGGCGGTACCTCACTGCTGATCGTGGTGGGTGTGGCCATGGACACGGTCAACCAGGTGGAAGCACAACTAATCATGCGTCATTATGAGGGCTTCACTCCGAAAGCGGGCCGCATTCGCGGACGCCGGAGCAGCGTATAAGTTTTGAATGGTGAACTGATTCCGACTACGGTGGTCTTATTTGGGCCGCCGGGATCGGGAAAAGGCACGCAGGCGATGCTCTTGACCGAGAGGCTAAACCTGCCCCATGTATCAACCGGTGATATGCTTCGCGAGCATATTACTTTAGGGGATACACTGGGGATTGAAGTTCGAGAAGTCATCAAGGCGGGCAACCTGGTGCCAGATCATCTGGTGATCCGCTTGGTGGAAGATAGGCTAAACCGGCCAGACTGTAAGGCCGGAGTTTTGTTGGATGGGTTTCCGCGAACCATCGACCAGGCCCGAATTTTGGTGGGCATGGCTGAGGTGCGCGGCTTTCGCCTGTTGGTAATCCACTTGAAAGTGGATTATGATGTGATTACAGCCCGGTTAACGGGCCGACGCATCTGCCCTCAGTGTGGAACCCTTTACAACATCAGTTTGAAGCCCCCGATTGTGCCCGGTCGGTGCAATATCGAGGGTGCAAGATTGAT
>JBKJUN010000191.1:0-6911 GCA_046590555.1 Bryobacter sp.
CATAACCAGGCATGTACTTCGTGATGGCATAAGCGACACTCGCTTCTTTGCCGGCAATCTTGAATTCGGTGTAGTAAGATATACCGGTCAAGACGTGAGCAAACAGAATGTAGAGGACGGTGCAAACTGCGAGAGATCCCATGATGCCAATAGGCATGTCCCGTTCGGGCTTCTTTGCCTCTTGAGCAGCAGTAGAAACCGCGTCGAAACCGATGAAGGCAAAGAATACGATACCTGCTCCACGCAACACACCACCCCAACCATGCTTGAAGAAATCTTCGTGACCTACAGTGCCTTCCGGAATCAGATAGGGGCTATGGTTGGCTGGATTGATGAATTGCCAACCAAGACCAATAAAGAGAATCACGATAGCAAGTTTGACTACGACGATCAGTGAATTGGCCTTTGCAGATTCCTCGGTACCTTTGATGAGCAATAAAGTGAGGAGGAGAAGGATCAACAACGCGGGAGCGTTGAAGATACCGTGGACGCCTTCTGGAGATATCTGCAGCGGAGAATGGCACCACTCGTAAGGGATTGAGCCACCGAGAAGCTTGTTGAGATACTCACTCCAGGCAATCGAAACGGTTGCCGCGCCAAGGGCGTATTCGAGGATGAGTGCCCAACCGATGGTCCATGCTGTCATTTCGCCCATCGTGCAGTAGGCGTAGGTGTAAGCGCTTCCAGCAATGGGGATCATTGCTGCGAACTCGGCATAACAAAGTCCGGCAAAGGCGCAGCCGATTGCAGCGAAGATGAAGGAGAGCGTCACGCCCGGCCCGGCAGCTTCGGCAGAGGCCGCTGCGGTGCGGACAAAAAGACCGGCACCGATAATTGCGCCGATACCCAAGGCGATCAGACTCTTGGAGTCGAGCGTCCGCTTGAGACCTTTCTCTCCGTCGGCTGCTTGCTTGAGCAGCCCCTCAACTGATTTCTTGCGAGTAAGACTCATGCGGGAACCTCGTTCTTTTTCCAGATGAAGTAGACCGGGATGCCTAACAGCACGATGATTAGTCCCGGCCACGTGTAGCTTGGTTTGTAAAGCAGAAGCAGTATTTCGATCATTCCGGCGAAGACAATGTACAGGAAAGGCAGTACCGGATAACCAAGAGCTTTGTAGGGGCGTTCCATCTCAGGGCGCTTGCGGCGCAGCACGAAGATGCCCAAAATCGTCATAACGTAAAAGAGCAGAACCGCAAATATAACATAGTCAAGCAAATCACCATAGCGTCCGGTTAGGGTGAGTCCGCAGGCCCAGAGGCATTGGACACCGATGCTGACTACAGGGGTTTGAGTCTTCTCATCCAGCTTGCCGCAAACCTTGAAGAAGAGACCGTCTTTCGCCATGGCGTAATAGACGCGGGAGCCGGCGAGGATTAGACCGTTGACGCAGCCGAAAGTGGAAATCATGATGGCAGCAGCCATCCACTTTTCAGCGCTGGCACCCAGAAAGCTCTGGACGACGGCGGTACCGACGCGGTCTTGCGGTGCAGTCTGAATGGCGGCAAGTGGGAGAACGCTGAGGTAGACGAAGTTGGCGAGCAGGTAGAGGATACTGACAGCACCAACGCCGATAACAAGCGCCAGCGGCAGGTCGCGCTTGGCGTTCTTCATCTCGCCGGCAAGGAAGGTGATGTTGTTCCAGGAGTCGGAACTGAAGAGGCTGCCAACCATTGCGACTCCAGTGACCGAGATTACGGCCCACGACCAATCAGCGTTGGCCCAGAAGTTACCAAAGTTCGCCTGTACTGCCGTCTCGTTGCGGCCGAGTGCGAGGCCGAGGACGACCAAGCCAATTAGCGCGGCGACCTTGGCGATGGTGAAGACGTTCTGGACGATGGCTCCAGTGCGGACGCCTCTGGTGTTGACCCAACTGAGGAGGACGATGACGGCGATGCCGACTAGCTGTAGACCGCGGCCCTGAATCGAAGGGAAGAAGACGCCAGCGAACTTGGCGAAGGCGACGGCTACTGCGGCGATGGTGCCGGTCTGGATGACGACGAAAAAGGTCCAGCCGAAGAGGAAGGCGGGCATGGGGCCGAAGGCTTCGCGGAGGTAGACGTATTGGCCACCGGCTTGTGGCATAGCAGCGGCGAGTTCGCCGTAGCTCAAGGCGGCAATAATGGTGAGAATGGCAGTTACCACCCAGGCGGCCATTAGTAGTGCAGGAGAGTTGACCTGGCGGGCGATGTCGGCCGAGACGATGAAGATCCCGGAGCCAATCATGCCGCCAGTTACGATCATGGTGGCGTCGAGGAGGCCGAGCCCTTGAATGAGTTTAGGTGGTGTTGCCATCTTGTAACGTTGTCGCGGAAAGACTTTAGTGTATATGGAGCTTGCCACAATGCGCTAATAACGGCGACTTTTTCTATACCGGATGAGAGTACTAGACCAGCGTTCTCGAGGGTGATGCCGCCGATGGCGACCAACGGGTGGCGGGACTGGAAATCCTGGATGCCGACGACAGGGTCCGGGTTGGCCTTGGACTGGGTAGCGAAGATAGGGCCGATGGCGAGGTAGTCGACAGGGAGGTCCTGGGCAGCGGCGAGCTGGGTGGCGTTGTGGGAGGAGAGGCCGAGGATGGCTTGGGGACCTATGATGGCGCGGGCGGCGGCGGCGGGGAGGTCCGTTTGCCCGACATGGAGGCCTAGGCCGAAGAGAGCGGCGTAGTCTGCCCGGTCATTGAGAATGAGATCTCGTTTTCGTTTAGCACAAACTTCGAGGGTTTTGAGGAAGTCTCGGGTGAAGTCGGCTTTATGTCGGATCTGGATCCAGGTAGCACCGCCGTCGATGGCGGCTTCGAGAACCTCGGGGAGGCTATGGCCGTGGAGGTGCGCTGTATCGAGGATCGGGTAGAGCACTACTCTTGGTTCGGGGCCTGATTGTCCGAGTCGGCCCAGGCCGAAATTTTCAAGCGACGGCAAACCCAACAGAGGCCTTCGGTCGACTGAGGAGCGACGTCACTGCCGCATACCGTACATTTCAAAATGGGCGGCTCCTCTTCGAGGACGGGCTTCTTCTTATTTAGTTTGTCTGCCAAGCTTCTACTTTAGCAGCACCGCTGCGGCGTGCAAACCATGCTTTGGCATCCTCGACGAAAGCGTAGCCGATGGGGACGACCAGCAAGCTCAACAACAGACAGAGCATCTGGCCGCCGATGATGGTGATGGCGATGGCGGAACGTTGACCGGCTCCAGCACCGATACCGACAGCGGTGGGAATCAGGCCGGCCACGATGGAAAGCGTTGTCATGAGAATTGGCCGCAGGCGGACTGAATTTGCCTCAATGATGGCCGGCATGAGGGGCTGGCCTTGTTCTCTTAGTCGATTCATGTAGTCGATTTGGAGAATGCCGTTCTTCTTGACGATGCCAAGGAGCAGCAGGATACCGAGGGCGCTGAATAGGTTCATGGTGCGGCCCGTGGCGATCAAAGCGATGAGGGCGAAAGGAATCGAGAGCGGCAGTGTGGAGAGGATGATCAGGGGGTGGATAAGGCTCTCAAATTGGGCAGCCAGGACCATATACATGAAGATCGAGGCGAGGCCGATGGCGAGCAGCATGTTGGCGGTGGTCTCTTCGAGCACCTTTACCTGACCGGAGAAGGCGACACGGTAGCCGGGCGGGAGGCTGACGCGGCTGATGGCGTCGCTGGCCGCTGTGGCGGCAACACCGAGTGAGGAACCAAGAGCTACGTTACCGTAGATGCCGACGCTGAACTGGCGGTTGAAACGGTCGATACGGCTAGGGCCGAGACCCTGTTCGAGTTGGGCGACCGAATCGAGACGAATGAGGCCCTTGGCACTGGGCACGAGGAGACGGCTCAAAACATTCTTGTCGTCACGCTGATGGGGCAAGAGGCGCATCATGACGGGATATTGCTCTGAGTCTTCCTTGAAGGTGGAGATCTGATCTTCGCCGGACATCAGGAGGCGAACTGAGTTAGCTACGTCGCTGACGCGAACGCCGAGGTCGGAGGCGAGACCGCGGTCGATGTTGACCTGTAGCTCCGGGTTATTGAGGTTGAGGTTGACTTTGATGTCAACGATAGAAGGCTCTTTGGCGAGTTCGGTATTGATGCTCTTGGCGAAGCCGACGAGCTTGTTAATATCAGGACCGAGCAACTGTAGACGAATAGGTGCGAAGGCGTCGCGGCCTCCGAGGATATTCGGGAAGGTGACGCGGGGACGCGCGAAGGCAAACTCCTTAGCAACTTCTCTGACCTTCTGGCCCATTTCGGTGATGGAGGCGCGCTCCCCCTGGGGCTTGAGGAAGACGTAGATTTGGGCCATGGTGACGCGTTGGAGGAAGCCTGCTGTGGCAGGTACAACGGCAGTGACGCCGTCGATTTTCTCCAGCTTCCTCGACATCGCGAGGGCTACTTTTTCGGTGCCCTGGAGCGAAGTACCTTCGGCGGTTTCGATGAAGATGCCGAGTTCGTTCTGGTCTTCCTGGGGCATCCAGTCTTTACCAATCTTGTCGTAGAGGAAGTAGGTAGAGCCAAGGGTAACTAGCGAGATGGCGACAATAACCAGGCGGTGGTTGAGCGACCATACAAGAGTCTTTTCGTAGATCGATTCCATCCAGCCACGATGGTGGCCGTGGGAAGGCTTCTTGTCGGACTTAGGCTGCTTCTTGAGCATGCGTGCGGCAAGGGCAGGTGTGAGCGTGAAAGCGACTAGCATCGAGACTAGAATCGAGACGGCCATGGTCCATCCGAACTGATTGAGATAACGTTTGGCGTAACCGTTGATGAACGCGATGGGGATGAAGACGATGACCAGCGAAAGAGTAGTTGCGATTACGGCGAGAGAAATCTCTTTAGTGGCGTAGAGGGTGGCTTCTTGCGGCTCCATGTCGGTTTCATTGAGGACGCGGTATATGTTCTCGATGACGATGATGGCGTCATCGATGACTATACCTACGGCAAGGGTTAGCCCTAGTAAGGTCATCGAATTGAGTGTGAAGTCAAGTGCCTTGAGAACTGTGAAGGTAGTGATGATTGAGGTGGGGATGGCGATTGAGCTGATAAAGACAGTTCGCCAGTCGCGGATGAAGACCCAAATGATGAGAGAGGCGAGAAGGCTGCCGAGGACAAGGTGCTCCTCAAGTGCTGCAACTGAGGCGCGGATGTAGGTGGCTTGTTCGGAGATGATGTCGAGCTTGACGCCAGGAGGCAACTGGCCCTGCATCTCTTTGAGCTTCTTCTGGAGAGCATCGACAACCTTGACGGTATTGACGCCAGTCTGGCGGCGGATCTCGATGAGAACGGCGGGGGTATTTTTGTAGTAGGCGAAGCTACGACGCTCGGCGGTGCCATCTTCGACTTGGCCTATGTCGCGGATGCGGATCGGGGAGCCATTTACGTTCTTGATGATGATGCGGTCGAAGTCTTTGATGGATTCGACGCGGCCAAGGGTGCGGACGCCAAGTTCGGAACCACCTTTGACGATGCGGCCGCCGGGGGCTTCGACGTTTTCGGTCATGACCGCGCTCTGGATCTGTTGGGCACTTAGAGAATAGGCGTTCATCTTGTCGATGTCGAGGTAGACATTGACCTGACGGCTGGTGCCACCCTGGACGTCGACGATGCCTACGCCGTCTACAGTTTCGAGACCACGGCGGACAGTCTTGTCGGCAATTTCGGTCAAGTCACGGACGGGGCGCGTGCCGGAGAGCGATACGCGCATGATCGAGTCGGCGTCGAGATCGCTCTTGGTGACCGTGGGAGCGAGAGCATTGGGCGGCAGCTTGCGCTGGGCGGCGGAGACTTTCTCGCGGACGTCGTTGACGGCTTCGGCGACGTCGCGGTCGAGGACGAAGTTGATCTGGAGGTTGGCCGAACCTTCAGTGACACGGGCGACCATTTCATCGATGCCGGCAACTGAGGCGATGGCTTCTTCCATCGGGAGGACTACCTGGGAGACCATTTCCTCTGGGCTTGCGCCTGGGAGGTTGATACGCACGTTGACCGTGGGGACGTCTGATTTGGGGAAGAGGTCGACCCCGAGGTCCATAAAGCTGAAGACACCCATCACGACGAGGAACATGATGAGCATCAATGCAAAAACTGGACGCTGAACGCAAATTTCGCTTAAACGCACGGGTTCGGACTCCTTAGAAGATTAAGATGATTGTAGCGAGAGCAAAAGTTACTTTTCATGAAGATTGCATATTTGTTTCCAGGGCAGGGGTCCCAGTTTGCCGGGATGGGAAAGATGTTGGCGGATGAGTTTCCAGTTGCAAAGGAAACTTTTCGGGAAGCGGACGAGGCTTTGGGGTTTGCGCTGTCGACCCTTTGCTTTGAAGGCCCTGAAGAAGATCTGAAGCTGACAGAAAATACACAACCGGCGTTGGTGGCCACTAGTGTTGCGGCGTTGCGGGTGTTGCGGGGCCTGGGAGCGCCTGCGCCTGCTTTTGTGGCCGGACACAGTTTGGGGGAATATTCGGCGCTGGTTGCGGCCGGGAGCCTCGATTTCGCCGATGCGTTGCGACTGGTGAGGAAGCGTGGGCAGTATATGCAGGCAGCGGTGCCTCCGGGAGCCGGAGCGATGGCAGCGATATTGAAGATGCCAGCCGAGGCGCTAGACGGAGTGCTTGCTGCGGCGGCGCAGGGTGAAGTGGTGACGGCGGCAAATTTCAATTCGCCTGACCAGATCGTAATTGCGGGCAACAAGGGTGCAGTGGAGCGTGCTATGGAATTGGCCAAGGCTGCAGGGGCGAAGCGATGTGTGCCGCTGCCGGTGAGCGCGCCTTTCCACTGTTCGCTGATGCGACCAGCGCAGGTGATGCTGAAGGCGGACCTCGACGCGACAACGTTTCTTGGGTTGAGCGTGCCCCTCGTGAACAATTGGCAGGCGCGGGTGATCCAGTCTGGGGCGGACGCGAGGGAAGGGCTGTATGAGCAGGTTCC
>JBKJUN010000206.1:0-3222 GCA_046590555.1 Bryobacter sp.
CGCAACTGCCCACTTCAACGGATTACTACCATATGCCATTCTATCGCGCAGCCGCCTTGCGCGTCTGCGCGCACGGCGAATTGCTCGTGAACGGTAACATGTCCTCGGTCTCCTACGCCATGGGTGGGAACGACGCTCAGTTCCAGGACCTCGACCAAGGCTGGGCGGTGGCACTTCCGGGCAACCTTGATTTGACCACCAACCCCGGCAAGATGACTTGGGACGGAGCGCCAAGCAACCGCTTGGGGGACTCATTGGCACAGATCCGTTCAGTGTCGGGTATCAACGGAAATACCTTGGTCCTTTCGTTCGACTGGACACCGCCCGCGGGATCGCTCCATCCCACGCTTAACTACAGTCTGGTGGGTTGGAAGCGCACCGGCTCTCCATCCGCCACCAGCGACTTCTTCAACGGGATCAATGGTGGAGGCCACTCGGCGTCGGGGCTGGACGGTCATGCCGATGCCATTGATCTGCTTACGGGAAACAATAGAGGCTCCGGCGACAGTGAAATGTCGGTCGGATCGGCCACCGGAACCGCCGGATCAAGCATCCATCATGTGGTAAGCATAGACATGAGCAACTGGGCGGCTGGACTCAATAAAATCGCAGACTACGACTATATTGGTATTCGCTTCAATATCCCAGGGGATCACACGGATCTCACGGCTATCGGAAGCACGCTCGATAATGTGTCTCTCTCCGCGTTTTCCCGGTCCTGTGGCTGGTGCGATTTCGTCGATGACTACGGTCTAATTGGTTTGCCTAGCAACGATACAGATTCCGACGGAGAATCGGATTTATTTGAATTCGCGCTGGGCGGAAATCCGACGAATGGCATGAGTAGGGGCATGGTGCCCTGGTTCACCCGCAATCCCGACGGCAGCGTCAGCTACTATCACTGGCAGGTGAACCACGCTGATCCCTGCATTACCTACATACCCGAATGGACAGAAAATCTTGTGACGTGGTTCAGCGCATGGGATTCGACCGTGAGCTCTGCCACCACTAACCCGGCATACAACCAAGTTGCGCATCGGATTTCCGGGCAAACCTACGGTCGTCTCTTCTTTCGGCTGAGAATCATCAAATAACCCATTTGTAATACGCTCTTCGTAGCAAATGCCCAGCTGGGGCGCGCAGATCAACCGCGTCCAATCAAAAACACAACACACGATGAATACCAAGCTAACAGCTAATGACGATGTCGGTTTTCAGTTTGCTTCCAGTGGACGCATGCCTGGGCCGACTGAAAAACGGTCCCCTGTCCGTGTGTCCCGCTGGCTGTCGCTGCCGTTCGTAGTGGCGGTTGTTCTTTGCGCCGGGATCGCATCGTCGCACGCGCAGGCAGAAGGGAAAGGCAAGAAAGGCAAGAAAGGCAAGGCGGAGGGGGTCAGCGCCGAAGTGCTCGCGCTATATGAGGCCCGCGAGTTCAAAGGTGTGAAATACCGCCTGCTCAAGCCAATCGATCTGGCGGAGAATCCCGGCAAAAAGTATCCGATGATCCTCTCGCTGCACGGTAAAGCTGGAGTCGGAGACGACAACTTGAAGAGTCTAAGAGAATGGGGTATGATCTATGGGGAGGAAGAGTGGCGTCGCAAGCATCCATGCTTCGTGGTGGTGCCGCAGTCGCCCGGCAATTGGCAGACACCGGGTACGACGGCGGCTCTTTCGGAAGAGGCACGCGCGAAGCTACCCAAAGTCTGGCAAGATTTCTTGGCGAGTAAACCACGTAAAGACTTCGAGAATCCCGAACTTGCCAACCTCGACCGCGTGTTCCTACTGCTCGATGCGCTGGCGACGGAGTTTCCGATCGACACAGATCGCGTTTACGTTCAGGGGCACTCGATGGGCGGGTTTGGCACGTGGACGGCGGTGGTTGAGCAACCGAACCGTTTCGCTGCAGCGATCGCCTCGGCCGGCTGGATCGGGCCGTGGGCCGACGTAACCCCGATCAAGGACTTGCCGATGTGGGCCTTCCAGGGGGGCAAAGACAAGGAAGTACAAGTCCAACTGGGGAACGCCACCTTTGAGTGGATGAAACAACTCGGTCATAATATGAAATTCACAGAAATGGCGGACATGGGGCATAGTGTGGTGAATGCGGCACTAAAATACACCGGGG
Organism: Bryobacter sp.; assembly: GCA_046590555.1. GTDB lineage: Bacteria > Acidobacteriota > Terriglobia > Bryobacterales > Bryobacteraceae > Bryobacter. The sequence goes on from JBKJUN010000206.1 coordinate 2,126, forward strand.
ACAACCCGGAGAAGGGCCGCGTCACGAAGTATGCGTCAGACCGATGCGACAAGACGGCGGAAGTCTGGGACTGGCTGTTTAGCAAGAAGCGCGAGACGAAGTGAAGGGCGTTATAACAAACACAATACTAACAAATCACTCTTAATGAATGCAATGGATTAAAGAAGAAGAATTTAGCCTAGTACACAAACAAAAAACACTCAACAATACACCAAAAGCACAACCACATTACCAAGGAATCTCATATGCCTAGCCTCACCACTGCACGCCGGACTTTCACGATGGGTGTGCTACTGCTCACCAGCCTGATGGCTCTCACGCTTTCCGCCGCGGAGAAGAAAGCCGGTAAACCCGCCAAAGACGACCCCACTCGTTGGAAGGAAACGATCAAACAATTCGAAGCCACCGATGCTGCCACGCCTCCGCCCAAGGGCGGCATCCTTCTCGTCGGCGGGTCGAATGCGCGGCGTTGGACGGATATCAGCGATTATTTTCCGCAACATAAGGTGATCAACCGCGGTTTCGGCGGCGCGAAACTGACCGACGTGCTGCACTACACCGACCGCATCGTGTTGCCCTACGCGCCCAAGGCCATCATCCTCAACGTCGGCGGCAACGACCTCAGCTCGGGCAAAACGCCCGAACAAATCCGCGATGCCACCCGCGCCTTCATCACCAAGGTCCACGCTACCCTGCCCGAGACACGCATCTTTTGCATCGGGGTGCCGCCGGTGAGGCGCGCCAGCACCACGCCCGATGGATTCAAACCCATCCTCGCCTTGAGCGCCCTGATTGCCGAATTGGCGCGCAAGGAGAAGAACGTGGAGTTTATCGACCTGTTCCCGGCCTTTCTGGATGCCAAGGGCAAGCACCGCGCGGAACTCTTCGTCGAGGACGGCACGCACTTCAACGCCGATGGCTACAAGACCCTCACCGGTCTGCTAAGCGGGAAGTTTTGAGAAGACTCTGTTTCAAAAGCAATTTCTTATCAGTTCAATTACATTTACGGTGGAAAGAAGATGCAATTTGTTCGAACGATGGCGTGTCTTGCGGCGATGGCCGGCTTTCAGGCGGCGCAACCAGCGGCCGCGGCGGAG
>JBKJUN010000285.1:0-3951 GCA_046590555.1 Bryobacter sp.
GTCGACGACACCGGCACCCCCACCCCCAACACCATCCTCACCGCTGCACACTCAGCCGGATCATTCGCCTGCGTCCCAGTCCCGTGAGCATTCACATACCCAATTTCTGAAGGATCGATCCCGCCATCCCGCAAAGCCATCCGCATCGCCGCAGCAGCCCCTTCCGGCTTCGGCTGCGTAATGTGATGCGCATCAGCCGACATTCCAAACCCAGCTAACTCCGCCAGCACAACAGCCCCCCGGGCCCGCGCATGTTCTTCACTCTCGATCACCAGCATCCCCGCGCCTTCACCCAGGCTCATCCCCTTGCGACCCAGCGAAAACGGCCGACAAACATCGGGCGACACGACGCGCATCGCCTCCCACGCCTTCAACAAACCAAACACAAACGGAGCCTCGCTCCCCCCCGTAAGCGCAACATCCACCACCCCATTCCGAACCATCCAAAGCGCCTGCCCCATCGCGTGATTGGCCGACGAGCAAGCAGTAGAACAAGTAAACACGGGCCCCGTCACACCATGTTCCATCGCGATCAAACTAGCTGCCGCATTGGCCATTACCTTAGGAATGGTCAGAGGATGGACACGCGACTTCTTCTCGCGATAAACATCCCAATACGCGGCATCCTCCATATGTTTGCCGCCAACACAACAACCGGTAACAATAGCTGCCCCCCCCGGCAACTTCAACCCAGCCTGCCCCACCGCCTCCCGAGCCGCAAGCAGAGCAAACTGAGCATTCCGGTCCGCCATCAACAGGTGTTCTTTCCCCAGCCAATCCTCGGCCACAAAGCCCCCGTACTCAGCCCCGGTAGTGATCTTCATCTCCGAGGTATCGAGTGTCTTCAAAGGCCCAATCGCCGCCACACCACTCTCCAGACCAGACCAGAACAACGGAACTCCAACACCATAAGCCGTCACAGCCCCCAACCCAGTCACCACAACTTTACGCATCTCCCCACTCTACAATCAAGAAATGGACCCTCATCCCTACCAACCCGCCGACCTCCCCGCCTGCCAGGCAATCCTCCCAACGCTAGAGGTCCCATCGCACTTCCACGTCTTCGAGCACAACGGCCAGATTCTAGCCTTCGGAGGCTACGAAATCACCTCTCCAGCAACGGCACAGCTCAAGCAATACATGGTCCACCCAGACTGGCGCCGCCAAGGCCTCGGCCGCTACCTGATCCTTTATCTGCTGAAGCAAATCTCAACCCAGGGCCCCATCGCCCAGGTCCACGCCCAAGCCACTCCAGACGCCTCAACCTTCTTTGAGCGGCAAGGCTTCCACCCCGCCGGCAACAACATCTACACCAAGAAACTCACCGTCTGCGCCTAATTGCTCAAGAATCGCCGAATCCTGCGCTCCAGCTTCGCGCCGCTCTCTACTTCACACTCCCAGATCACCATCACCCGCCAACCCAATTGCTTCAACGCAAGCACATTCGCCCGGTCCCGCTCGCGGTTCTTCTCCAGCTTCCGCCCCCAATACTCTTTTCGACTTTCAGGAATCCGTCCCTCCCGGCAGCCTTCATGCAAATGCCAAAAACATCCACGAACCTCAATAACGCATCTTCTCCCCGTAAAGACCAAATCCGGCTTCCCAGGCAGTGTCTTCGCATGCAACCGGTAGCGATACCCCATCCCATGCACGAGCCGCCGAACCAACATCTCCGGCCGGGTATCCGCTGATCGAATACGCCGCATATTCTCGGACCGCTTCTCAACACTCAACCCATCCACTACAAATGCCCAGCCTCCCTGAGCAATTGGATCTCCTCATCCAACTCCGGCTTATACGAAATAAACTCATCGCGCGAACATTCCGGCAACTGCAACTGCTGTATCAATGCCCTGTCCTTCTCGCCCCAAAGCAGCGCAATCCCCTCCTCGGTTAATTGATCGCGAGCACCGCCGTTCTTGCGCAACCTCTTGAGGCTATCCTTCTGCTGGCCCAACGCCTCTACAATCGACCTCGTAATCGGCGTGCCCTGTACAAGACGAAACAGAGCCGCCAATCGCTTGGTTCCCCTACCCGCCGATACAATCCCCTGAAGCTTCGCCTCATCAATGGTCTCCCAAAAATTCTTCGGATAAGGCTCGTTGCGAAGCAGCCATCGCACTCGAGATAACCCACCTCGCGATATGCTGCTCTTCTGATCCCGATTCTTTCCGGGGTTCAGACAATCTTCGCGCATCACCAATAAGCCCAAACTACAAACTGCCCGCTTCTCATCGCTGGAAATCAAAACGCACGGGTGCCCCATTGCTTCAGGAGGAATCGTCCAATTCGAGGCAACCGTATTCTTAACGTCGACTTCAATGCCATCGATGTTGAGATCTAGAACATAACCCCGGCTCACATCCAACAAATGCCGGAACCGGATCTCAATCTTGGTCCCAAGATAAGTCTTCTCCGTCTTCTCGATCTCATGAATGCGGAATCGCCCCGTGTGAGGGGCATCGATTACGCTGTCGATCGAGTCTCGCAGAAGCTGCGTGAACAATCTCTTGAAAGTCTCCATCCCCTTACAGCGACCAAGGATTGCACGCTCTAGCCAATCTAGTCTTGCCGCATCTTCTTGAGCACCGCCTGTTTCGCGAGGCGTCATGACAGCACCAAGCAACTTCGGAGCTTCGTAAAGCAAATGTATGCGTCGGTTCTGATCCCCTCAGACTAACATCGTCTGCAAACAACAGAACTAACCTGCGATTCGCACCATTCGAGAAACAGACAGACAACTTCTCAAGCTCCCGGCAATCGCCCTCGCAAACGGCGGAGGAAACGCATTTCCCACCTGGCGATACGAAGCAGTTTTTCCACCGCTAAACATCCAATGATCTGGAAAGCCTTGAATCCGGGCCACCATTCGAACTGTCAATCGTGGCATTCCTGCAAAGTCAGGCCCTGGTGCCTCATTAGCCAACCCACGGCCATCAACATTCAAAGTGGCCCAAGCTCTCCGTGCCCTCGTCGGCCCCAGATCTGGCCCTCCATGCTTGAGGGACCCACCAACTACTGTTGGAGCAATTTCACCAGCCTGATGCTTCCATTCTTCAGCGCCGGCCCACCCGTTGGCCCCCATCAAATCCACTAGAGTTTCGCCTACAGTTTTGGGCTTTTTCACGGCAGCTTCGGGCCAGGCAAATCCTTCAGAATATTCCTTACGTACGGCAACAAAAACTACGCGGGGTCGCAACTGCGGAACACCAAAGTCAGAGGCGTTCATCTGCTTCCAGCCAGGTACATATCCCAACTTCTGAAGCTGCTTCTCGACATACTGACGGTAGTCCAAAAACACTGCATCCAGGATTCCCCGTACATTTTCGATCATCACCGCTCGCGGATTGACTTCATCAACGAGCCGAATCAATGCCGGAAACAAGTTACGTTCATCCAGATCTCCAAGCTGCTTTCCCGCAACCGAAAATGGAGGACATGGCAGCCCCCCGGACAGGATATCGACCCCGCGAAAAGGACGTCCATCAAAGAGCTTCAAATCGGCCTCAATGACCTTCCAGTCTGGACGATTCAACCGTAAAGTGGCACATGCATGCTTATCGATTTCAACCAGCGCTTGATGATGAATTCCTACCTGCTCATAACCAAGCGCTTGTCCGCCTCCGCCAGCGCACAATTCAAGCGTTGATAATCCAGTCATTTTCACCACGTGATTCAATTCTAAAGTACCGTGTACGCCCGTTTCCCAGAATTCTTCGCTCAGCCCAGGAAGCTTGGTCTGATGTAATCTCGACATTCGCATTTTATTCGCCCACGCTTTTAATCTTATCGGACAACAGTAGAATGAATCCACAGATTCTTTCTTTCGCCGCCCAGCAATAATCCTGCGGCAACACAGCCCCCTAGCGCATCCGATTCCGCACCGCCTCACCCTCCACCGGCAACCACCGCCTCCTCACCCCAAACAACGCCAGCGCCAGCGCAAACACC
>JBKJUN010000290.1:0-9367 GCA_046590555.1 Bryobacter sp.
ATTTCCATCTGTACGTTGTCGCCAGGCATAACCATCTCGGTGCCTTCAGGCAGCTTGGCCACACCAGTCACGTCCGTTGTGCGGAAGTAGAACTGGGGACGGTAGCCGTTGAAGAACGGAGTGTGACGTCCGCCTTCTTCCTTGCTCAACACGTAAACTTCGCCCTTGAACTTCTTGTAACCCTTGATCGAACCGGGCTTGGCGATAACCTGACCACGTTCGACGTCGTTCTTTTCGATACCGCGCAGAAGCAGGCCGACGTTGTCGCCAGCGCGACCCTCGTCCAGCAACTTCTTGAACATTTCAACGCCCGTGACGGTGGTCTTGCGCGTGGCCGAGAAGCCAACGATTTCGCATTCTTCGCCAACCTTGACAATGCCCTTTTCGATTCGACCCGTGACAACGGTGCCACGGCCCTGGATCGAGAAAATGTCTTCGATCGGCATGATGAACGGCTTGTCGATGATTCGCTCAGGCATCGGAATGTAGGAGTCGACAGCGGCCATCAACTCGTCAATCTTTGCTTCCCACTCCGGCTCGCCATTCAGCGCGCCAAGTGCGGAAACTTTGATTACCGGCAGATCGTCGCCAGGGAATTGGTAGCTTGTAAGCAACTCGCGCACTTCCATCTCAACCAGCTCAAGCAGTTCGGCGTCGTCCACCATGTCGGTCTTGTTCAGAGCAACAACGATGTAAGGTACGCCAACCTGACGGGCAAGGAGAATGTGCTCGCGGGTTTGGGGCATGGGACCATCGGTTGCGGCGACGACGAGGATTGCTCCGTCCATCTGCGCGGCACCGGTGATCATGTTCTTGATGTAATCGGCGTGGCCCGGGCAATCGACGTGTGCGTAGTGACGATTCTTGGTCTCGTATTCAACGTGTGCCGCTGCGATTGTGATACCGCGCGCTTTTTCTTCCGGCGCGTTGTCGATCGAATCGAAGCTCCGGAATGTGTTCTTCGGGTTGTGCTTGGACAACACCTTCGTGATCGCTGCCGTCAGGGTCGTCTTGCCGTGATCGATGTGCCCAATCGTTCCGACATTGACGTGCGGCTTACTACGGTCAAATTTCTCTTTCGCCATTTTCCGTTGCTCCTAATTAGCGCTGGTTCGCGCCCTTCGTTTTTGCGATAATCTCTTCCGCCAGGTTTTTCGGCAGATCTTCGTACTTGCCGAAGTGCATCGTGAACGCGCCGCGGCCTTGCGTCTTCGACCGTAGGTCGGTCGCATATCCAAACATTTCCGACAACGGCACCATCGCATTAATGATGGTTGTCGAACCCAATCTCTCAGTTCCCATGAGCTGTCCACGGCGGCTGATCAAGTCACCATTGACCGGGCCCATGTATTCATCAGGCACCACAACTTCGACCTTCATGACCGGTTCCATCAAAACAGGGCGAGCCTTTTTGACGGCGTCCTGAAGTGCGAGCGAGCCGGCGATCTTAAACGCCATTTCACTGGAGTCGACTTCGTGGTAGCTGCCTTCGTAAACAATTACTTTAATGTCGGACATCGGAAAGCCTGCGATGATGCCCATCTCCAAACGTTCGGCAACACCTTTTTGGATAGCCGGGATGTATTCCTTGGGGATCGAACCACCAGTCACTTCGCTGACGAATTCGTATCCGCCGCCGGTATCCTTCGGCTCGATGCGCAGCTTGCAGTGTCCGTATTGACCACGACCACCAGTCTGCTTTGAGTACTTTTCTTCGCCAAGAGCAATCTGACGGATCGACTCGCGGTAGGCTACTTGCGGCTTGCCGACGTTGGCTTCGACGCCAAATTCACGCCTCATGCGGTCAACGATAATTTCAAGGTGCAACTCGCCCATGCCGGCCAGAATCGTCTGGTTCGTTTCAGGGTCGGTGTTGACGCGCAGCGTAGGATCTTCGGCGACGAGCTTGGCGATAGCCATGCCCATCTTTTCCTGATCGGTCTTCGTCTTGGGCTCAATGGCGAGCTGGATGACGGGCGCGGGGAAATCGATGGATTCAAGGATGACTGGCTTGTCTGGGTCACAGATGGTGTCGCCGGTGATGACCGACTTCAAACCAACGGCCGCGCAGATGTCGCCTGCCAGGATGTCCTGAATTTCTTCGCGCTTGTTGGCGTGCATCTTTACGAGGCGGCCAATGCGTTCGGTGCGGCCCTTGGCCACGTTCATAACATGGTCGCCAGTATTCAGCTTGCCAGAGTAAACCCGGATAAAGCTCAACTGGCCCACAAACGGGTCAGTCATGATCTTGAAGACCAGGGCGGAAAAAGGTTCGGAATCGTCAGCCTTGCGGAGCACTTCACGGTCGCGATGATCGTAATCGACGCCCATCATCGGGGGAACGTCGAGCGGTGAAGGCAGGTATGCCACCACAGCGTCGAGCATATTCTGGACGCCTTTGTTCTTGAAGGCGGATCCCAGGATGACAGGGAAGAATGCCTGCGCGAGAGTCCCCTTGCGGATACCGGCCACGAGTTCGGCCTCGGTCGGCGCGACACCGTTCAGGTACTTCTCCATCAGGTGATCGTCGCACTCTGAGACGGCTTCAATCATCAACTCGCGCTGCGCTTGGGCTGCTTCAAGCAGATGCTCGGGGATTTCCACGTCGTCGTACTTGGCACCAAGAGTCTCTTCCTGCCAGATACGGGCTTTCATCGTCACGAGATCGATGATTCCCTTAAATTGATCTTCCGCGCCAACCGGGATCTGGATCGGTACAGGTTTGCAACCGAGACGATCAACCATGGTCTTAACGGAGTAAAAGAAGTCGGCACCGATACGGTCCATTTTGTTGACAAAACAGATGCGAGGCACCTTGTACTTGTCAGCCTGACGCCAGACGGTTTCGGTTTGGGGTTGCACGCCGGCCACTGCGTCAAACACAGCTACGGCTCCATCAAGGACACGAAGCGAGCGTTCGACTTCAGCAGTGAAGTCCACGTGGCCCGGGGTGTCGATGATGTTGATCTGAATGCCTTCCCAGGAACAGGTTGTCGCAGCGGAGGTAATGGTAATACCGCGCTCCTGCTCTTGCGCCATCCAGTCCATGGTGGCGGTGCCTTCGTGCACTTCTCCGATCTTGTAGGATCGGCCAGTGTAATAAAGGATGCGTTCCGTAGTTGTCGTTTTACCGGCATCAATGTGGGCCATGATGCCGATATTGCGCATTCTCTCTAGCGGTACGAGGCGAGGCATAAAATCTTTCTGTGTTCCCCTGTGTTAACTACCAGCGGTAATGAGCAAAAGCTTTATTGGCTTCGGCCATACGGTGGACGTCGTCTTTCTTCTTGATCGCGCCACCACGAAGGTTGGCTGCGTCGTTTAGTTCGTTGGCCAGCTTGTCGATCATGCCTTTTTCGGCGCGCGAACGAGCGTTGGAAAGAAGCCAGCGGATCGCAAGGCTAGTGCGGCGGGTCTGCGGCACTTCGATCGGCACCTGATAGTTGGCACCACCGACGCGACGAGTCTTTACTTCGAGCAAGGGCCGACAGTTTTCGACTGCCTTCTTGAATACCTTGAGCGCGTCATCCTGGGCGCGTTCGCCGAGGATCGTGAGAGACGAGTAGAAAATCCGCTGCGCGGTATTCTTCTTGCCGTCCCACATCATGCTGTTTATGAACTTCGTCGCGAGGGTCGAGTTATAAATCGGATCGGCCCCTACTTCGCGTATTTCAGCTCTACGTCGTCTTGCCATAATGAATCCTCAATAGCCCCTTACGACTTTGGCCGCTTGGCCCCGTACTTGGAGCGGCTCTGCTTACGATTCTGCACACCACCGGTATCGAGCGTGCCGCGAACAACGTGATAACGAACACCTGGAAGGTCCTTCACGCGACCGCCGCGGATGAGCACAATCGAGTGCTCCTGCAGGTTATGGCCTTCACCCGGGATGTAGGTCGTGACTTCGATTCCGTTGGTTAAACGGACACGAGCGACCTTCCGGAGGGCCGAATTCGGCTTCTTCGGCGTTGTCGTGTAAACACGAGTACAGACGCCACGACGCTGCGGGCACGCCTGCAAGGCCGGGCTAGCCGTCTTGTAATTGATTGGCGTGCGGCCCTTGCGCACGAGTTGGTTGAACGTTGGCACGAAAAGTTACCCTCTCAACGTTTGAGCGCCCAAGCGCAAAAGCGCATGAACGCGACAAATAGTTAAACTTGAAAACTGATTAAACTTGGTACTACTAAAATGGGCGTATGCAAGTGCAAACTAACGACTTGCGGTTTGAAGGTTCTGGACTAGCCCTTGCCGGAGTGCGTCGCGCGACTTTTCAGCCGGTACGTTCCAGTAGCGGGGCCGGCTTCCGGCCGGTCGCTCCATAAAGCTTCATCCAAGGTGGATTCGGCAGGAGACGGGTAGCTCGAAAGCAGAAGCACTACTCGCCAAACTTAACTAGGATAGCCGAATATTCTTCTGATTGTCAAACCCCAGACTGTGGAAAACTTTTCAGGCCACTTCGGGGTACTCCTTAAGCTGCTTTTAATAAAGGACTTATCTCCAAATTAGCTTTGTTGTCGATTTTGCCTGCTTGCTAAAAAAGTTTCGATTGCTCGCCAAAAGAGCCTTGGCTGGTGTAAGCGGTATCGCTTTGATGTACAAGTTCATCGACGGTTCGTTTGAATCTCATCCTAAGAGATGAGGTCGCATCGGGTGGGAACTTCGCCGTGATTTGGCGGCGGGCGCAGTGCGTTGCGTAGAGCTGAGAGCCATCGGGCGACTGGGGTGCGGAGGCAAGCGCGGATAGCATTAAGAGCAGATTGGTGCGCACCTAAGCAGCAAAAACGCCAGCGCTAATAGCAGGACAAGCAAGCTATTGCTGATAGAAGTCCAAGTCAGCTCAGGAGCCCCCGCAGCTATTTCGTATCCTGCAGAAATGCCAAACTTGTCATTGGGGCGGGGATTGACTTGAAGGCCTTGCCAGCCAGAAGTTGCTGCTGATCGCCCACGCTTTTCTCCCACATGGCAGAACTGACGCTAAGCGACATCATCGCCGCCCGAATGGTCCGCGCGATGAAGATCGCGTCCTGCACGCTGGAGATTGCGGAAAGCGGGCTGAAGCCTGACATAGCGATATCCACGCCTGCTGTGGCGATGCTGTATCCCAGCTTGAACTTCTCACCGCCCGTCATGCCTTCTGCTCCCAGCTTGGAATTCTCCAGCCCTGGATAACGCACGAACAGTCGCGTGTAAATATTGGCGAATCGGCGAGCCTGCGGGCCTTCGATGGGTGTGAAAGATGGCAGATAGATCGGGGCCAGGAAGAGCTCCTGCTGGGCAAGTTTCAATTTGAGCATCCCCTTGTCCGTCTCCACTTTCTTGATCTCGCTTAATGTGACAACCAACGACTCGAAGTCCGCAGCACGCGCAGTCGATGGCTCAAGCAACAGGTCACCCAATCCGTCTTTCCCTGCGGGCTTCAGGGGCCGGGCCGTTTTGCCGCTCTTATCGTAGGACGAGAGGAATATCAATCGCAGATGATTGGGGCTTAATTCGCACTTGACTGCGCGATCCTGCTTGCGAGTGCGCATTTCGGCATAGAATGACACCGGCAGATTCTGACTGGCCACTACGTCAAAACTCCGGATGGCGGCGCGGCCGTCGTTGGCCTGCAGAAAAACAAGTCCCATCAACTCGTTGGCCTCTGCGCCCAGCGGGAAGAGGGCCAGAGCAATTTGGAGATGTTCACTGGCCCGCATCAATTGTTGCTGCGCATAAGCAAAGGGAACGGCAAAGCCACCGACTCTGTTTTTGGCCTTGTCCTTATCGCTCTTCTTCACTTGCGCGCGTTTGGCCCGCAAGGCGCTACGCTTTTCATCCAGATTGAAGGTCAGGTTCATGGCACGGTTGAACAGATCCGCCACGATGTCCCCGGCCGCGTCCATCTCCTCGTCATACTTGGTCCGCTTTGCGTCGAGCGTGCTCAGGTGCAGGTCGGCTTCGTCTTGATCGCTTTGGTTCGGCGTCAGTTGCTTGTAGCGAGTGAAGTTGCCGCGCGCAAGTTCGATGTTCCCAATGGCTTCGTGAAACAGCGCAAGCTTCCATCTGGTCAGCGCGAATTCGGGCATCAGTCCTTCCGCCTTTTCAAAGGCGGCCAAGGCGCGTTCGTGCTTGCGCTCGGAGAGGGCGCCGAAGGCTGACGCATAGAGCAGGCGTACGTCCGATCCGCTCTGCCCCGGCAAGGCCAGCAACATCTTCAGTTCCGCGATTCGGGCTCGCGCATCGGTCGCATCCAGCGCATTCGGAGCTATTTCCAAATATTTCTCCATCAACCCCGCAGCCTCAGCCATCCGGCCGTTGGTCTCGGCGCAATTGGCCAGATTGAAGACCGCTGCGGGGCTGGCGGCGAGTATGTCTTTAAGCTCGCCCAGCGCATTGCACAAGCTGGAGCGGCGACCAACGCTGGTAGCGCTCTGCGCGCCCGCCGGCCGGTCCGTGCGCAGCGATAACGCAGCGGCAGGTTTTGCAGAGTCGGCCTGTGCTGCTTCCCCCTCTACGCCATCGTCGTCCAAAGACGCTTCCAGGCCAATGCTGTCGACAAGGCGGTTGGCGCGTGCGATCCGGTCTTTATTACTGTCGTTTAGCGTAAGTCCGCTCTCTCCGGTCGTGAAGATAGTAAGCAACTGCGCAAGCTTCTCTTTCTGCTTCAGATCGGCCGTACCCGTATGGGCACGACGTAGAAATTCCAGAGATTTGCCGCGGTCGCCGAGTTGCTGATAACAGAGCGCCAGATTGAAGGTGAGCACATGCTGGAATGCCTGTAGCTTCATGCCCTCTTCCAGAACTGCGGCGGCCTCAGTGAAGTTTCGGGCATCGTAAAGCTTGCGGGCCTCTTTCAAGGAATTCCGTACCCGTGCCTGGATGGCTTCATCCAGGCGCTTGATGGTATCGGTGACGTTTTTCATTTCGATTAACGCCTGGGAGTCGGCATATTTGCCACGCGCCTCCGCGAGCTTTCCAGATTTCTCGAGCGTGGCCGCTTCGGCGATCATGGTCTTTACCTGAGCTTCCAGCGCTTTTTTTTGGGCCTTTTCCGAAGTGTCCGCAGCCAGTCCATAACGCAGGATCAAGACCAGGAGCATTGTGATTGTTCGCATGGCACGCTTTCTGAGAATCCTCAGACTACTCCTTTTCTTTGTCCAATGTGCGAACGCAGGAAAGAAGCTCGCGGACTGTTTCCGACAAGATAGCCGCCAGCCGGACGCAATGAGTCACTTCATCTACCCCCTCGACATCAGCCTGAATTTTCCCAAAAACGCAAAGGAGCAATCGTGAAATCCGATGGCACCAACCGGCATTCCCTGCAATTCCCCAACGGCACCCGCATCCTCGCCCTCCCCGGCAATCGCGACAAAATCTGCGGCTTCTCCAACGTCTCGCTGCTAATCATCGATGAAGCCGCCTGGGTCCCCGACGCCCTCTACTTTGCCGTCCGCCCCTTTCTGGCCGCTGCCCCCAACGGAGACTCCGGCTTCCTCCATCAAACCTGGGTAAGTAATGCCGCCTGGCAACGCATCACAGTCAAAAAGTCTTCCCCCTCGGCACTGCCTACACCGCGCTAGCCCAACAGATCCACCAGACAATAGAGCGCTTCAAGCAACAACACGCAGCAACAACACCCAGCCACGCCAATCCCCCAGCAAGGTGTTACTCTTCCGGCGGTCTCTTGCGAGATCCTGTCTCGCAAGATCTGTTACCGGCGGGAGTAAGGGAATTGGTGCAGCAGCTTTCCAAAGATGCGATCCGATTCGAAACATCTGCGCTGGACTCCATCGATTTGGTACGACAGAAGAAGCCCATGGACGAGATTAGCCACAGCCCGCAAACCTACGCCGCCCTTTTGGCGAAAATCAAATAACGCATCCAAACAGCCCAGGTGCGGGCAGCAGCGGCAGTCAACCATGAGTTGGTCTTGCTCTACTGGGGCATCGGCAAGGAGATTCTTCTCCGGCAACAGGAAGAGGGTTGGGGGAAGAACATCATTCCTCGATTGGCCAAGGATCTCAGTTCCCAGTTTCCAGAGATGAAGGGGCTTTCTCCCCGAAACCTTGGCTACATGAAGGCTTTTGCTGAGGCGTGGCCAGAGGAGCCAATTTTGCAAGAGCCACTTGCAAAATTGACTTGGTTCCACAACCTCACCCTCTTAGAGAAGGTAAAGACAAGAGAAGAAAGGCTTTGGTACGCCCAGGCTGCTATCGAGTACGGCTGGAGCAGGAATATTCTCGTCATGCAGTTCGAGACTAACCTATACCGTCGCCAGGGGAAGGCGACCACGAACTTTCAGGCCACGCTTCCAAAGCCCCAGTCTGATCTTGCCCAGCAACTTCTCAAAGACCCGTACAATTTCGATTTCTTCACGCTCTCCAGGGATGCTCACGAACGAGACATAGAGACCGGCCTTGTCGGCCACATCCAAAACTTCCTCCTTGAGCTGGGAGTCGGCTTCGCGTTCGTTGGCCGACAGGTGCCGCTTGAGGTGGCAGGCAAGGACTACAGAATCGATCTTCTCTTCTACCACCTGAAACTTCGGTGCTTCGTGGTCTTCGACCTCAAGGGCGGCGCATTCAAGCCGGAGTACACGGGCAAGATGAACTTCTATCTTTCCGCCGTCGATGATCTACTCCGCCATCCCGACGACAAGCAGAGTAGAAGACAAGCAGAGTATCGGCCTCATTTTATGCAAGGAAAAAGACGGCATCGTCGCAGAGTACGCACTTCGCGACATGACGAAGCCGCTAGGCGTTGCGGAGTTCACCCACTTGGAGAAGCTTCCAGAAGAATTCAAGGGCAGTTTACCGACCATCGAAGAGATTGAAGCTGAACTTGGAATGGACGACGAGCCCAAATCCTGAACATCCAGGAGGGCGTTCCCCCTGCTGGGCCTCCTCCGGCTCGCCGTCGGGCACGGGATCAGGTGGCTGTCCCCCTGCCGTAGTTTCTGGACGCAATTCGCAGCGGCCAATTCGGCGAAGACCCCCGCTCACCCAAATCCGCAACCACCTGCCAGACCCTCGCCGCCTGGTACGCCGAAAGCACCGCACAGCAGCCTCGCGACGGCTAATTCAACCCGAGACTTGGCCTGATAGAGCACCAAAATACAGGGCTTTCCTGACGCTGCTATCCTGAAAACAAATAGGTTTCGGTTCGCCGCAAGAAGATTCAAGCACAATTGATACAGCATTTTTCCGATCCCAACCTCTGTTCCGCCTTACGGAACAACCTCGATAAGAACCAATTCGTCACCCCGACGCCAGTCCAGGCGCAGGCCATCCCGCCGATCTTGGAAGGTCGCGATGTCGTAGCCACCGCGCAAACCGGTACCGGCAAGACGCTCGCATTCGCAATCCCCCTGATCGAAGCTCTCGCCGCT
>JBKJUN010000302.1:0-1983 GCA_046590555.1 Bryobacter sp.
GCTGGCCAGCTACACCTATTCGAAGGTCATCGACAGCAGGCCTGATGCTACCAGCGTTGTGCCGGGTGGCGGTGATGATGCGAAGGTGGCGCAGGATACGCTCAACCCCAATGCCGAACGTGCCATCGGCGATACCAATATCAAGCACCGCTTCGTTGGTTCTGCTGTTTATGACATCGCCTATTTCAATGGCTTGAGCGGTGTTGGCAAATATATTCTGGGCGGCTGGCAGGTCTCGGCGATCTTCCAGGGCCAGAGTGGACGCCCCTTTAATGCGACTGCCCCGAGTGACCTGAATCTGGACGGCAACTCGCGTAATGATCGTGCGCCTGGCTTCGGTCGCAACACGATCACCGGGCTGGGCTTTGCCAGCCTCGACCTGCGCGTGTCGAAAGACGTGCCGCTCTATCGTGAAAAGGTGAAGCTCCGCCTGATGGGTGAGGCCTTCAACTCGCTGAACCGGGCGAACTACTCTGGATTACAGACCACGCCGTATTCGTTTAACGCGACTACGCGTGTTCTTACGCCGCAGACGAACTTCCTCAACAACACGGCATCGTTTGACCCGCGCATCCTCCAAATTGCCGCTAGAATTATTTTCTAGATGCACTCTATTTTCACAACGCGGCGGCTGACAACAGCCGCCGTTTTGCTTTTTGCAATACCCACCTTTGCCGCTGAGCCGAGGCCCGGCCACTCCCCTCACGGGGAAGCATTCGATAGCGGCCCGCGCACCAAGCCGGTGCTGATGAAAGACATTGGCTTGGCCAATTTCCCGATCACGCATAAGAACCCGGAAACGCAGCGCTGGTTCAATCAGGGCAATACTTTGTTGCATTCTTTTTGGGATTATGAGGCCGAGCGCAGCTTTCGCTGGTGCTTGAAGCTGGAGCCTGAAAATGCCATGTGCTATTGGGGTCTGGCCCGCGCGGCTGGGGACGAGCGCAGCGCAGCCTTTATCAAGGAAGCGGCCAAGCGAAAGGCCAGTGTGACGGATCGCGAACGGCTTTATATCGAGGCGCTGGAAGCCCGCGAACGCACCGATCGCTTGCGTGATCGCGGCGACGATTATCGTGATCGCGCCCGCGACTACAAAAAGGTTCTTGAGACGATCTGCGTGAAATATCCCGAAGACCAGGAAGCAAAGCTGCTGCTTGCGCTGGCCAATATGGGCGACTCGCGTTACGGCACAGAGATGGTGCTTCGCGAGGTGCAATCGAAGCAACCTGACCATCCAGGGGTGCATCATTACCGCATCCACAACTGGAATTACCATGAGCCCGAGCAGGCCCTTAAGAGTGCTAAGCGATACGGCGAACTGGCGCCGAATATTGGCCATGCGCTGCACATGCCGGGTCACATTTACGCGACTGTTGGTATGTGGAAAGAAGCGGCAAATTCGATGGATGCGGCGACCCGTACTGAGGTGCGCCATATGCATGAGCGGCAGGTTTATCCCTTCAACTATTGGAACTGGGGCCATAACCGCGCCTACCTGAGTTACATCCAGGAGGAGCTTGGGCTGCCTGAACTCGCTATCGCCGGTGCACGCGATTTGATCGATGCTCCGCAAGATCCGAAGTCGAATGACAAGTCGCCCTACAGCCCGCATTCTCAGGGCATCCGAAGCATGGCTCGTGTGCTTGTGAAGTATGAGCGCTGGAAGGAACTACTGGATACACGCACGATTCCCTGGCGCGACAGCAAAGAAGATCAGCTACTGAAGGCTTATGTCGAGGCACGTGCGCACTTTGGCCTGGCTGATCTGGATGCGGCAGAGAAGGCGATGACTGCGTTGGACAAGCTCAAGGAAGAAAAGAGCGTCGAGCGCACTTACAAGATCATGTCGGTAGAACTGAAGGCGCGACTGGCTCAGGCCAAGGGGGATACCTTGCTTGGTCTGGGTCTGATGACCGAAGCAGCAGAGAAGCAGTTTGAGTTGCAGAAGAGCGACAACGATCCGCCGCATTATCCGCAGGTTCT
>JBKJUN010000487.1:0-2585 GCA_046590555.1 Bryobacter sp.
GGTCGTAGCCGACTCCCCAACGGGCGATGATCGCGGTGCGCTTGAGGCCGGTGAGATTTGAGGTGTCGAGTTTAGTGGCGAGGGCGAGGATGCCGTCGTATTGGTCGAGTTGGTCGCGAGTGGGCTTTTCATGTTCGGCCGGGGGCATGAGTTCGACTTCGATGTTGGGGTTGTCGCCGAGGACCTGGTGGAGGGGCGCTTCGTAGTGGTTCTTGACCTCGATCGAGAAATCGTGGGTAACGCCAACGCGGAATTTTTTAGCAGTAGACATGACTGGATTCTTGAAGATATCCGAGGTGGTGGGCTGTGGCAAGAGCAGAGTATAGAATCTAAGCGATGTATATCGTTTTGTTAATGCTGGTTGGGTTGGCTGCAATGGGGCAGGATCAGGCTGAGCAGTTTGACTGACGTTGCCGGGAATGTAGTGAGGGAGATTGTGAGCTAGTTTTTTTGATGCGAAAAGGATTTACCAGAAAGCCGCAGCCGGATGCGCCGTCGACGCCAGTCAAGAACTACATTACGCCTGGTGGCTTGCAGCGCTTGAAGGATGAGTATCGTTTCTTGCTCACGCGGGAGCGCCCAGCCGTCAAAGAAGTGGTGACTTGGGCGGCGAGTAACGGTGATCGTAGTGAGAACGCGGACTATCAATACGGGAAGCGGCGATTGCGACAGATCGATTCGCGGCTTCGTTTTCTCTTGAAGCGAATCGAAGCGGCGGAGGTGGTGGACCCGGAGAAGCCGAGGACGGGCCAGGCTGCGTTGAAAGTGTTCTTTGGGGCTACTGTGCGCTATTGCGATGCGGAGGAAGTGGAGCGTGTGGTGAGTATTGTTGGGACTGACGAGGTGGATCTGGAACGCAAGCATATTAGTTGGGTATCGCCACTGGCGCGGGCATTGATGAAGGCGGAAGAGGGTGATCGTGTTGAGCTGCAGGCACCGGGTGGAACGACACATCTGACTGTGCTGGAAGTGGTTTATGAGCGGATTGAGGTGGAGGTGTTTCGGGAACCGCTGGGTGCTGAGACCTCGGCGAAGGAGGCCGCGCGGCGAAACAGCTTGATTGACTAAGGCCAGGCTCTTGACAATTAGGCGCTACGAGGGAGGGCACGCACCTTGGGCCGGGAACTGATCGCCTTGGCGGCATGCCAAAGGTCCCATTTTGCCTGTAGACGGAGCCAGATTTCCGCGTCCCAGCGAGTCAACGCCTGCAGTAAAAGAGCGGTTTCCGCAGTAACGGAACGACGGCCATTCACAATGGCGTTGAGGCGCTGGAAAGGAATGTTCATCCGGGCTGCGGCTTCCACCTGCGATACGCCGATTGGCTCGAGGAACTCTTTGAGCAGCATCTCTCCGGGATGCGTGGGTGGGCGATGGGTTGGCAACATTTGAATCTCCTTAATGATAGTCTGCACAATAAACGTTGTGGGCATCCTGACCCTCAAACTGGAAGATTACCCGGTACTGATCGTTTATTCGAATCGCGTGATATTTTGCCAGGTCATCGGTAAGTGAGTGGAGGCGATTACCAGGAGGAACCCGGAGATCGTCGAGTCTGGTGACAGCATCGAGTTGATCCAACTTGCGGCGGACCACTGGCCAGAGCTGCTGTGGTATTCGGCGTGCAGCTCTGCTGTTGATGCCATTCCAGATGTCCCGTGCCGTTTCGTCTGCGAATGATTGGATCACTCTGGACTTTAATTTAGCACGCATAGTGTGCTACTCAGAGAATAGCTTTGGATGGAATCGAAATGCTTCTGATTGCTGGCGAATATTTCACATAGCCCATCAAGTGCAAGGGTGTGAAGATAAAGCGCGAGGTTAACTAGAAGCAGGTCTCCTAGCCAATCACACGAGTTTAAATGGAACTGAGGTTCGATATGCCACAGCTTGATTGGTCCAATTGTTCTGCTGTCGAGAGCATTCCCGGCAAAGTTAGTGGTGCCTGGGTTCTGAAGGGCACACGTATGCCAGTGCAAACCATTTTTGTAAACTTTGAGGCCGGTATGTCCGTGAAGGAAATTACCGAGGTGTTCGATGTGACGGAGCAAGAGATCAAAGCTGTGTTACGTTTCGCCACCGAAAGCCTGGAAAAGGCCCCAGCCTACGGATGAGGATTCTGTTTGACAACGGCATGCCCAATCCGGTTGCACGTACTCTAGCTGGGCATGAGGTTTCATTTGCGCGCCAGATCGGCTGGCATGAACTTAAGAATGGTGAGTAGCGGCGAGAAGCTGAAGAGGCTGGCTACGATTTGCTCCTGACGTCGGACAAGAACATTCGCTACCAACAGAATCTGTCCAGGCGCAAGATTGCCATTGTGGTTCTCGGAAACCAGCAATGGCCCGACGTCAAACTCCATCTTGAGCGAATTCTTGAGGTTGTGAATGCGGCCGCCCCTGGCAGCTATTTCGAAGTCGAAATTCCCCACAAAGAGTGAATAGGCAACGAGTTGCGGGGACGTTGGCTCGATGGCTGCCGCAAAACGGCACCGGGAAGCGAAGATGGGTACGCTCCCTCCACGGTACCGATTTGAGGCCCGTCCGCGCCAAACTAATGCGCTACAAGATATGGTGGATCAAACTCAA
>JBKJUN010000480.1:0-5111 GCA_046590555.1 Bryobacter sp.
TGCCGGTGCCCCATTAGCGACATTCGCTGGATTCTTCCAGGCCAGAATCCGATTATTGCCAGTGTCGGCTACGTAAAGAATTGGCGGTGAGACGGAAGTGTCCAAAGCAAGGCCTTGCGGCGTCGTCAATTCCCGTCCCTCAACAAAGTTGGGTGCAATCGTCACCAGCTCTTTTTTCGGCTGCCCCAGAATACGGGATGGGCTCGGGTTGAGTTGCACACTGGTCGGCTGCCCAGTCAAAACGCTGGACAAACCAATGGCGTACACAAATAATTTCAGTTTCATTAGATTTCTTCCTCTGTAGGACAGACGCGGGGAGAGTCCGTTACTACCTTTTCTATCATCTCAGAAAATCAAAGACTCGACAGATACCCACCTATCGGCCCGGCGACGGTTAG
Organism: Bryobacter sp.; assembly: GCA_046590555.1. Taxonomy (GTDB): domain Bacteria; phylum Acidobacteriota; class Terriglobia; order Bryobacterales; family Bryobacteraceae; genus Bryobacter. The sequence continues at coordinate 399 of JBKJUN010000480.1, forward strand.
AATATAGACAATGATGTGGATTTTGCTCTTCGCCGCAATGAACGCCGGTCTCCTCGAGGACGCCCGCGATCGCCAGGACTCAGCTACCCTCTCCGCGCAAATCGCCAAGCTCTCGCTCGCCGCAGCCAAACCAGGCAGCGATGCTAAAGCCAACTACGACCTCGCCATCGCCCGTAGCTTTGAAGCCGAAGTAGCCATGGAGAAAGGCGACAAAAAAGCCAGCGCAGCGGCAGCCGAGGCGGGCATCGAACCCGCCCGCAAAGCAATCGCCGCCCAGGCCGGCAATGCCGAATACCACCGCATCCTCGGAACTCTCTGCGGCCAAATCATCCCGGCCAATGTCTTTGCAGGCCTTAAATATGGCCGCTGCGCCATGGACGAAGTGGCCAAAGCCATCGAGCTGAACCCTAAAGCAGCCGACAATTGGCTCTCCCGCGGCGTTGGCAACTACTACCTGCCACCTTCCTTCGGCGGCGGCATCGACAAAGCAATTAGCGATTTCGACAAAGCGATCGAGATCAATTCCAAACTTGCCGACGCCCATCTCTGGCGCGGCATCGCCCTTCGTAAAGCAGGCAAGAACGCCGATGCCCGCAAATCCCTCGCCAAAGCTCTTGAACTCAATCCCAAGCGAATCTGGGCCAAAACACAACTCGAGAAGACTCCGGCTCAATGAACTGGCGCGAGTCCTGCCTTCTCTGCGCTGTATTCGCAGTGCTCGCGGCCCTCGGCCTATTTTCCTTTCCCGGCCACAGTTTCCTGCTCAGCGACACCCAAATCTACATCCCGCTCTTTGAGCACCTCCGCAACCCAAGCCTTTACCCAAACGAGCTCATCCTCTCCGGGGCCCATCTCAGCTACACCATCTACGACGAAGTCACTCTTACCCTCTCAAGCCTCCTCAACCAGGACCTCGAAACCGCACTCCTTAGCCAGCAATTCGTATTCCGCTGGATCGGCTATTGGGGTGCATTCTGGCTCGCCCGCGCCGCCGGGCTCTCCCTGGGTGCCAGCGTACTCACCAGCGCCCTCCTCTGGCTGGGAGCCTTCGTCTACGGTCCCGCCGTAATCACAACTGAATTCGAGCCCGTCCCAAGAGGCTTCGCCGTACCGCTGATCGTCGCCTCTCTCGGCGCTCTCGCTCGAGGCCACAACAACACCTCCGCCACTTGCCTCGCTCTCGCCTTCCTCTACCATGCACCTGCCGTCTGGCCCATCCTTGCCATCGCATTGCTCTCTAAGCACTGGCGGCCCCTCGCCTTCACTGCAACTGCAGCACTGCTTCTCGTACTGCTAGCCGACCGCCAACAAGGCCTGGTCGAAGCCCAACCCTTTTTCAGCCTCATCACTGCCAAACACAGAGCGATCCAACAAACCCGCGCCCCCTACAACTGGATCTCCCTTTGGCCCACCCGTTACTGGTTGCAATTCTTCCTCACCGGCTCGCTAGCCATCGCAGCCTTCCTCCGCATCCGTACTCTCCTCCCAACCACAGTCCAACCCTATTTCCGATTCGTTCCGCTCATCGGCCTGGCAACAATGCCACTCTCCTGGCTCCTGCTTGAGCAACTCGGCTGGGCACTCTTCCCGCAAATCCAGCCTATGAGAGCCCTCCTCTACTGCCACCTCTTCTGCCAGTGGCTCGGCGCAATTGCCGCCGCACAAGAACTAAAAGAGGGCAAGTGGCTCCGCGCCATCGCCTGGATCGTTGTCCCTTTAAGCCTTTCCCTGCGAGGCGACATCCTCGACCTCCCAACCACAGCAATCCCCAATCAGGCCATCCTCCTAGCTCTCATCACAGCAGCTATCTTCATCGCCTACAAATGGCCCCGCCGGGAATATACCTGGGCCGCCAGCCTTAGCCTCGCACTCCTCTTCGGCGAAGCCCTAAACGCCCGCGCCTTCAAACCAGTCGGCTCAGCTCCCCTCGACGACCTCGCCTCCTGGGCAAAACAAAAGACCCCCAACGAAGCCAATTTTTTCTTTCCAGACCTTGGCCGCCGCATCGAACCCGGCATCTTTCGAGCAAAAGCCACCAGATCTGTCTACGTCTGTTGGAAGCAGGGCGGCCAGGTAAACTACTTCCCAAAATACGCAGAAATCTGGTGGGAACGCTGGTCGCAGCTCCTGGCCCCCGGCCACCCTGCCCTCGACTACAACAACCTCCGCCAGCGTGGCATCACGCATCTTGTCTTCACCAAAGATATTCCTGTAGAAGACCTCCCAGCCCTCTACGCCTCACCAAGCTTCCGCGTCTACCAGCTCAAGCCGTAGCCATCCACCTCAGCACGGCTCGGCGCCGAAATCTGTGCCCCCACCCTCGTAACCGAGATCCCCGCTGCCACACTGGCAAAACGCATCGCCCGCTCCATCTCCATACCCTCACTCAATCCAACTGCCAGCGCAGCATTGTAGGTATCCCCAGCCGCCGTCGTATCCAATGCCTCAACAGCAATCGCCGATACCACGATATCTCCAAACCGGCTTCCCTTTTCTCCCAGTTTCAACAACACCTTTCCTGCCCCGGCATCCCCCAATACCCGTGCCTCGGTCTCATTCGGAGTCAACAAGTCAACCGCATCAACCAGCTCCCTCGGCAGCACCTGAGCCGGTGCCGGATCAAGAATCGTAGTCACCCCCTCCTCCTTCGCCATTCGCAGCAGTGTCGCCACAACATCAAGCGGCGTCTCCAATTGAAACAGTGCATAGCGAACGCCACGAAACCGGGGTCGCAAACCCTCTAGTGCCCCACGATCCCAAACAAAATTAGCCCCGCTGGCCACAACAATCGAGTTTTCCCCGTGATCGTCCACCGTAATGGTCGCAACACCCGTTGCCGCCCCCGAAACCTCCAGCACCCCGCTCACATCCACCCCAGCCACACTCAAATGTTCTTTCAGTTGCGCCCCAAACAAATCCTCCCCGACACGCCCAATAATGGATACGCGCTCCCGGCTCAACTTCGCTGCAGCATTCGCCTGATTGGCACCCTTACCCCCAGGCACCATCTGAAACCCGCTCCCCAGCACCGTCTCCCCGGGCGCAGGAATGCGAGCACACCTCACCACCAGATCCATGTTCAGGCTGCCCACCACCACCAACATTAGCTATCCAGTTCTACGCCCAACTTCTTCAGCTCTTCCGAGTAGTAACGCCTGTGCAGTATCTCGAACTCCTCGCTACCTTCAAGAATGCCCTTTTTCTGATTCAGCACTTTTGTCCGCGCATCCTTATCGGCCTTCTCGTCCGTCAGAAGCGCCTCGGTGAAAGTCTTGACGATCTCAAGCCGCGTATCGTTCTGCTCTCTCTTTACACGTGTCTCGCGCTGTTTGCGCAACATCGCAGCAATCGTGTGAGAAAGATCCGTGATCTTGTCGCGCGACAGCTTCATATTGTCGTTTGATTCCCGGCCCGAAGCCCGGATAATCTTTCGCTGAGTCACCATCGTGCTCTTGATCTTCCGAAACATATCCTGATACGACACGCCTTCTTTGCGCATGTAGTCGGTATATTGCTCCAGGATCTCCCTCACTTCGTCATTCAGGTTGTCTTCAATCGAAAGATCATCGATGATCACATCGCCAATCTGTTGGGCAAGCCCTTGCGGGTTCGCCGTATCGATATAGGCGGGGGATAAGCGCTGCACAAGGCGGCGCGAAAGGTAGGCAACAAAATCTTTAGCAAGCAGCATGTCGTAGATGTCTAATGAATAGTGTATCGAGAGAGACCCGAGCCCTAAAGCACTTTCCCGCAAACATCGCATTCCCCATATAAAACCAGCTCGTGCGACGTCGCCACAAACCCCGTAGGCAACTGCGGCTTGATCTGCACCGGGCACCCAGGCAAATCAAAAACCTTCTTGCATATCTGGCAGTGGAAATGATGGTGATGCGCCTTGCCGGAGATTTCATAGCGAGAAGGCTCCCCCGGTAAATCAACCGGCGTCAGCCAACCCTCCTCTACCAGAGCTTTGATGTTCCGGTAAACAGTTGCGATGCCAAGCCCGCGAATCTGACCACCCGCATGCTCCAATACCTCTTGAGGCCCCAAAGGGCGGTCCATCCCAACGAACACGTCGCGGATGGCCGCCTTCTGGCGCGTATTGCGCTGCAACACAGATTTTGTTTCCACCTCAGGCAAGGTCAATCGGGCCATGATTATCACAATGTCCATCATGAACGTGGTGCAGGTGGCCATCCACCAGATAGTCCACGTGATTGCCGTGCGGTACCGCTTCGTGCCCGCAACCCTCTCCATGGACATGCCCAGCCTCATGACTGCTGCACTCGTGCCCGCTCGTGCAATCTGCCGGATTCTTAGCCGTTACCGGCAGGACGTGCTCGTCAACGTGCCCTTCATGTGGATGATGCAAATGCCCGTCATGCAAATAGTCGACGTGCCCTTCGTGCTCAATCGCAATGTGCCCGCACCCGGGCCCATGAATATGCGAATGATCTTCGTGTACGTGATGTTCCATATCTATTTTTTCCCTTTCATTACTTTTTTTTGATTGCTGCAACCGGCACAGCCTTTTCCGTGGAATGCGCCAGTGCATTAAATACCAGCCCAGCCACATGCTGATCGGCCAGTGAATAAAGAATGTGTTTACCCTGCCGGCGTCTCACCAGCAGATTCTCGGTGCGCAAAACTCGCAGGCGTTGTGAAATCGTCGATAGCTCTTCGCTCGTCGCCGCCGCAATCTCACTCACACAA
>JBKJUN010000855.1:0-13620 GCA_046590555.1 Bryobacter sp.
GCCACGGACGCCAAGCCCTGGCGCCTCGATACCTGGTTTGCCGGCCGCAGTGACGTTCGCAGTGAAGTGAATTTTCTGATCGACCGGATGACCAGGCCTGGCGAATTCACCCCTCCCGACGCGATCATGCTTCATGTCTATGGCCGCTACTGCAACGCCACCAAGTTCGCCGGTGAGGTAGATGTACTGGAAGGTCTGGAGGCCGCAAAGAAGCATTACCGCATTGATGAAGATCGCATCTTTGTTCGCGGCTTCTCAATGGGCGGTGCTTCCACCTGGCACATCGCTGCACACTACGCTGACCAGTTTGCCGGCGCGGCCCCAGGCGCTGGCTTTGCCGAGACTAGGGAATATCAGAACCTCGAGAAGAAGGGCGATGTCCGCCCTTGGTACGAGCAAAAGCTTTGGCGCTGGTATGACGCGACAGAGTACGCAGCCAACTTCTACAACCTGCCGCTGGTTGCCTATTCCGGCGAGATCGATAAACAGATCCAGGCGGCTCAGATCATGGGCCGTTACCTCGTCAAAGAAGGTCTCTCCCTTGCCCATGTCATCGGCCCCAAAACGGAACACAAGTATCATCCCGATTCCAAGCCGGAGATCGAAGCTCGACTGGCCGCGATCGCCAAGAGCGGCCGCGATGCTTATCCGTCCAGCGTCCGCTTTACCACCTACACACTTCGCTACAACCGCATGCGCTGGATCTTAGTGAATGGGCTTGACGAACACTGGGAGAAAGCCCGTGTCAACGCGCAGATTCAGGACAACGGAGACATCCACATCGATACATCCAATGTCTCTTCATTCAGCATCGACTTTGGTGCTGGTGGCTGGCGCCACTCGCTCGATCGCAACCCCACGATCCGAATCGACGGCCAACGCGCTGCCTCACTTCAACCGCTTACCGATCGAAGCCTGCGCGGCAGCTTCTCCAAGGTGAAAGGCACCTGGCAGCTTGCTGTCGGCAACGACACGCTGCGGAAGAGCCATGGCCTGCAAGGCCCGATTGACGATGCATTTCTGTCGAGCTTTGTCATGGTGTTGCCCTCGGGAGAGGCAATGCACTCCGCCGGTGGAAGCTGGGTAAAGGCAGAAAGCGACCGCGCCATTCGCACATGGCGCTCGCTCTTTCGAGGCGATGCCCGTGTGAAGCAAGACCGCGAAATCACAGAGGCCGATATTGCTTCATCAAACCTCGTTCTTTGGGGTGACCCGAAGAGTAATAGCTTTATTGCGAAGATCCTTGGAAAACTGCCACTGGAATGGAATGCTTCCCGCCTAGCTATTGGCAAGACCACTTGCGATGCAACGCAGTGCATGCCGGTAATGGTCTACCCGAATCCCTTGAACCCCAAGCGTTACATTGTGCTCAACAGCGGCCCCACGATGCGCGAAGACTCTAACGGCACCAACTCACTACAGACTCCTCGCCTGCCTGATGCTGCTCTTGTGGGTCTGGACGAAGCAGCCGGCCCGGTGAGGCCGGGTAAGATCCTTTGGGCTGACTTCTTTAACGAAGAGTGGCAACTGAAAGCAGGACGTTAGCAAGCTGCTCGGCAGCCTTTGAAAACGGGCGCACCGCTGCGTAAGCCCTGCCAGCCTCGCCCATCTTCCTGCGTCGTTCGGGGTCGGCCATAAGGGCTTCGATTGCAGCCAACAGTTGCTTCTCATTGCTGACCAGCACTCCAAAGTCAGGCTGAACAATTGCCTTGGCACCGTCATGATCCCAGGCAATCACCGGTACCCCATGCGAAAGGGCTTCGAGGAGTGTCAGCCCGTAGCTCTCAGACAGAGAAGGAAAGACATAGAGGTCAGCGCTGGCAAAGGCGTCCAGCTTTGCTTGTCCGGTGAGATGGCCGGCAAAACTGACGTCCACGTTTTGCAAGTCTTTCGCGATCCGTTTCAGCTTGCCGAGGTAGGCTGCTCCACCCATGAATGCGGCTTCTCCGGCAATCACCACCCTGGCCTTGCCCTTGTAGCCTCGAAGTGCTTCGAGCAAGCGGTGTTGGCCCTTTTCTGGCGAGATGCGACTCAGGGTAAGGATACTGGGCAGCCCCCTCACGCCAGTACCCTGCACAGGAGAAGCACCCCAGGGAGTGATGTGGATCTTGGCCGGGTTGGTCTCGGGGTAGCAACCGAGGATCGTATGCTTCATCGAGCCGGTCATCACGAAATGGCCAGTGCTGTATCGAACGCACTTGTGCTGGTTATCAAAGACAAGCCCCAATGGGCCGGGCAGCCAAGCTTCAAAGGGCCGCATCCAGCGTGCGGCTGTCTCTGGCTTCACCCAGCCACGCCCATACATACGCATCACAAAGGCCAGCACGTCGACATGCCAGATGGTGTAGGCCCGGTAGCCGTGCCGTGCCAGAACTTCAAAGTCGGGGCCTTCGCTGATGTCGTTAGCCAGCACCAGACACTTTGCAGGATCTTCGCGCAGGATTCGGTTAGTGGAGAATCGTCTGAAGCGATAGCAGAAGCTCGTGTATTCGCTCTGGGTGTAGCGAACGATATCTTCGGCTCGTTCTTCAGGTCGAAAGACCTCAAGCTCGAATGGGTGTGTCCGTGCCCATTCTTCGCTCAGCATTCGGGCAATCGCACCGCCACCACCGATGGGCACATTCTGTGCCGCACCGGCATGCGCGGCGGTGTAGATCACTTTCATTCAGGCCAGGTAACGTAGAGCAGCGTAGTAGCCTTTGAAGGTTCGATCGTGAGGTTGCGCAAGAGCCGCCAGCCTTCACCCTTTTCATAGGGCTCACCCGCAATCTTGCCTTTACCTTCGAGGATCATGACCACAGCTCGTGGCCCGCTGACTGAAAGCGCTGCATCGAGTCGCATGCGCTCTGTGCGAAAGTACTTGCATTCGACAACACCAGCTCTGAGCCCTTCATAAAGGCCGGTATGGCTTACTGCCATGCCGTGCTCCAGATGCAGTTCACGAGGGCGGCCGTAATCATAGAGCCGGTAGGTTATGTCGGAGTTCTGCTGGATCTCGCAGATCGCAACACCAGCGCCAATGGCATGAACTTCGCCAGCCGGGACAAAATAATTCTCCCCTGCCTTCACCTTGCGCCAGTTGAGCATGTCTTCAATGGCACCATTGCGTGCAGCTGCGGCAACTTCTTCAGCACTGAAGGCTCTGTTGAAACCGAGGCCGATTTCACTACCTTCATCCGCACGCAGAATGTGCCACATTTCAGTCTTGCCGAGCGACTTGTGATGAGCCTCTCCATAAACATCATTGGGATGCACCTGGATTGAGAGCCTCTCTGAAGTGAAGAGGAACTTGAACAGCAGCGGCAGCCGTTCTTCGTCTTCAAACCACACCTCACCAATCTTCGAATCGGCAGCGGCAAAAATGGGGGACAAGTTCGTTGTCCCCCAGATCTTTTCGTGGCGAGTTGTTTTTAGTCGACGTGCGCCAGGCCCAATGGTCATGCGAGGTTCTTAACGAATTCCTCGATGCGGTCGAGGCCCTTCTTCAGCTCTTCCATCGAGGTGGCGTATGAAAGCCGGAAGTGTTCTGGAGAACCAAAGGCTTCACCGGGCACCACAGTAACCAAAGACTCTGACAGGAGCCGCGAGGCAAATTCCATCGGGGTCTTGATGCCACCCTTGCCCAGCACACCGCTGATGTTGGGGTAAGCGTAGAAGGCACCCTGCGGCGTCTGTGCAGTGATACCGGGGATCGCGCGAAGACGAGCTAGCGTATAGTCGCGCCGTTTCAGAAATTCGGTCATCATTGTCGTGATCGAATCCTGGGGGCCAGAGACTGCTTCGAGAGCCGCCTTCTGGGCGATCGAATTCGGGTTTGACGTCGAGTGTGTGAGCAGCTTGCTGCAGGCATCGATGACAAACTTGGGGCCAAGCAGGAAGCCGATGCGCCAGCCCGTCATCGCGTAGGTCTTCGATAGCGACCCCATCACGATCACCGTTTCTTTGCCACCCGGCAGCGAGGCCATGCTGAAGGGCTCACCTTCGTAGAGGAAGCGGCAGTAGCACTCGTCGGCCAGAATCCAGATGCCATGCTTCTGGGCGATCTCGTAGATCTTCTTGAGCTCGGAGGTCGGGATCACAGCGCCACTCGGGTTTGAGGGCGAATTGATGATGATGGCCTTGGTACGCGGCGTGATGTGGGCAGCGATGGCATCGGCTGAAACGGCGAAACCATCGGCTTCGGACGATTCGACAAAGATCGCTTTGCCACCGGCATAGTTGACGATATCGGCAAAGCTCACCCAGTAAGGAACCGGGATGATCACTTCGTCGCCTTCGTTGACCAGGGCCTGGATCACGGTGAAGATGCCGTACTTGCCACCGACGGTGACAGCACATTCGGCGGGCGAATAATCGGTGCCGTAGTCGGTCTTATGACGCTTGACGATGGCTGCCTTGAGCTCAGCCGTACCACCAGCCGGAGTGTATTTGGTGAAGTTGTTGTTAATAGCATCGATGGCCGCCTGCTTGACGTTGGCAGGGGTGGGGAAGTCAGGCTCGCCCACGCTAAAATCAACAACGTCGTGACCCTCACGGCGCAGACGATCTGCATCGGCAGCTACCTTCATCGTGGCGCTCACGCTGATGCGTGAGATTCTCTCGGCTAGTTCGGTTGGCGGCGCAACAGGCATTGTAGTAAGTGCTTAACTCCTTTGAAATCGAGCCCGCAAATGGGACTCCACATGTGACGGCACAAGCCCGCCAATGTCGCCGCCCAGACGGGCGACTTCTTTGATGATGCGCGAGCTGACGAATGAGTACTGCTCGCTGGCCATCAGAAATACGGTTTCCAGATCAGGCTTAAGTCGCCGGTTCATCAGGGCCATCTGCAATTCGAATTCATAGTCTGAAATAGCGCGGATCCCGCGCACGATGATCTGAGCCGATTCGCGCTCAGCGAATCCTACGAGCAGGCCATCGAAGTGAGTCACTTCGATATTCTTGAAGCCCTTGACGGCTTCGCGGGTCATCTCGACACGTTCTTCGATCGGGAAGAGCGGGCTCTTATTGGAATTCAGTAGCACGCCAACAACGAGGCGATCGGCCAGGCGAGAAGCCCTGCCGATCACATCGAGGTGGCCGTTGGTGATGGGGTCAAAAGACCCTGGATAGATTGCAGTCAGCACGCTGGCGTTAATCTTATATTGTAGCCCCTGCTTATCTGGAGCCTCCGCCACGATCCTGCTGCATCTTCTCAAAAGCAAGCAGCTTTTGTTTCTGTTCGGCACTGAGGATGGAGTAAAGCTTGGCCCGCGATTTTGATTGTGCTGCCAGCCCTTGCCCATGAAGAGTCCCGATCTGGGTGGCAATCTGTTCGAGATCTGTGTCGCTCTTGTTGGCGGTGATGGCCGCCTGCAGCTCTTCCCGCTTGCTTTGCATCCGACCGCGCAGAGCGTCGGTAGATGCACTCATGGCGGTGAAGATTTCCTTCGTTTGAACCTTCTGGCTATCGCTCAATTCAAGGTAGCCGGCAATAAATTCGAATCGCTGCGAAGGATCGGATGGGGGCCCTCCTTGCGGGCGTCCACCAGGAGCCTGTGCAGAAAGCGTCAGGGTGAAAATGGCAGCCAGGGCGTAAACCGAAGCTCTCTTGAGTAAATTGTTGAACATGGTCTTGTTGATATCCATTCTTGAGATTTGCAGCGCTAAGATCGCTGCTTCTGAATGGTGAGACCCTGCGAATCGAGATTGGGTTTATTGCGAAGTGTAAAGATGAATCGAGACGCGAAGACCAGGATTTGCATTCTCTGCCTCTATGCGGCCTTGATGCAGCAGCACGGCTCGCTGTGCGAGTGACAACCCCAACCCTGTACCTCCGCGAGACGAGTCACGAGAAGTCTCCACGCGGTAGAAGGGAACAAAGATTCTTTCGAGTGAATCTGGAGGAACACCGGGGCCCTGATCGCGAATCGAAATTGAGACCATGCCGTCATGAAGCTGTAGAGCGACCTCAATTTTGGAAGAAGCTGGGCTATAGTAAACCGCATTGCGCAAGACATTCTCGATGGCCTGCCGCAGCAAGCCTGCGTCTCCAGAAATTGTGGCTGGGCAAAGTGACGCCTGAATCTCACATTGCTTCTCGCCAGCCTCCCACTCGCAATCGGCAACCACATCGGCGACGAGCGCTCGCAAGTCAATCGGATCTCGAGCCTGCGAAGTCAGGTCGCCTTCAGCACGGGTGATATCGAGCAAACCGGAAACCATCTCCGACAGGCGCACAATCTCCTTCTGCAAACGGGCTGCGGCATGATCGCGATCTGTCGCCGTGAGAGTGAGCTTGGCAGCCACAGCCAGACGCGCTAGTGGTGATTGCAACTCGTGCGACACATCCTGTAGCAGCCGGCGCTCTGCTCTAACCAGCAAGGCGATGCGGTCTGCCATCTGATTGAAGGATCGCGCCAGGTCACCGATTTCATCCTTGCGCCGGATCGAGCTGCGAGCTTCGATATCACCCCGGCCAAAACGCTCTACGGTCAACGCCAGGCTGCGCACGGGTGAAGCGAGATTTCTCGCAAACAACCAACAGAGAATCCCCATCACGGCTACCAGAAGCAACATGAAAGGTCCTCTTGACTCACTGCTACGCTCAGGACGAATCAGGGCAATCAAAGACATGCCGTCGTTAGTGTAGGCGCGCACAAATCGGCCTTGTTCTCTCGGAACCACAAAGTTGTCACTTGCCTTTTCAAGCAAACCCTTGCGATCCTCACCGGTTAGCAAATCGCGACCACTAGCATCGACCAAATAGTAGATGGCAGGCAGTTGAGCCTCAAGACTGCCGAGATAGGAACGCAAGCCAGTGGGGCCTGCCGTGCTCAATTGATCGCGCGCCTGTTTAAGAAAAACCAGGTTCATACGGTCCAGCGGACCGCCCGAAGCTGAGAAGCGCAGCAGAACGTTTGGCGAGGCCAATAGAATCATGCCCAGCGAAACTACGAGCAGCAAAAAGAACCAGGCAAATATGCTTCGATAGAGCGTTTTCAAGACAACTCGCCCCCGGCCTCGGTCAGTATGTAACCCACCCCCCGGATGCTGCGAATCCCAACCTTCGACTGGGCCAACTTTTGCCGCAGGCGGCTGACATGTACATCGAGTGAGCGGTCATAGGCCTGTGCCTGACGCTGATAAATCGCCCCTGAGATTTCGTCCCTGGACACAACTCTCCCTGCCGGGCGGGCCAGAAGGTCGAGGATCTCAAACTCGATAGACGTGAGGTCGAGCACAAGATGGTTGCACCGTGCGAGACGATTGTGAACTTCGATACTCAGTGAACCGACAAGAATCGTTTCAGCAGCCGAAGGCTTGGGCCTACTACTCCTTCGCATTACCGCTTGCACACGAGCCAGCAGTTCGTCGGGATCGAAGGGCTTTGGAAGATAGTCGTCGGCACCGTTTTGCAGACCGGCGATTCGGTCTTCTCTGTCCCTGCGTGTCGTCAGCATGATGACCGGCACGTTGCTGCGTTTGCGCAATTGGCGCAGCACCTCAAAGCCGTCGAGCAGCGGCATCATTACATCAAGGATTACCAGATCAAAGTTACCCTCAAGTGCCAGAGCCAAGCCTCGGGCTCCATCGGTTGCGACAACTGAACTTATACCTACGCCAGCCAGGTACTCCGTGAGCAATGCAGACAAATCGCGATCATCATCGACGATAAGCAAGCGTGGTTGGGCCGGAGGAGTCAACGTATTTCGAGTTTACGGGAGATGTGAGTTCGCATCCATGCTTCGTTGCAATTCGTAACACTTCTCTGGCCCGATTCCCTCGATACTGAAGCTGAACTAAGCGCCATGAAAATCTTTCTTCTGTCCGTGATCGCTACGGCTCTGGCAATTGCCCAGGAATGCCCGAGGACCAAGACCTTAAAAGGCAGGACGATTGTCTCTGATCTATTCGGAACCGCACCGGGAGCGACAGCAATCGTCAACGCTAGTGAAGTATCAGGGACGATCGACAAGCAACTCTTTCAGGCGATGGAAAAAGCCGGAGTCAAACCTGCGCCGCTGGCAAGCGACGAAGAGTTTCTACGCCGAGTCTCACTCGACATGACTGGCCGCATCCCTTTGAGAATAAGGATCGACGCATTCGCCGCCGACACCAGAATCGACAAGCGAGACCGGCTCGTGGACGAGCTGCTCGCTAGCCCCGAGTGGGTCGACAAATGGACCATGTATTTCGGAGACCTGCTCCAGAATTCGGTCAATTTTGGCCGGCAACGCTATCCGCAGGAGCGCGATGCGATGTACCGCTGGATCAAGTCTTCGCTTCAGGCGAACAAAGCCTACGACCAGATGGCACGCGAAATGATTCGCGCAAAAGGCGAGAGCAGCTGGGAAGATGGTCGGCTTGGTTTTCTCACTTGGGCTGGGCTACTCATCCAGTTGGAACAGGATCGAATGGATCTACAAGCCGTGCATGTGGCTGATGCATTTCTTGGCCTAAGCCATGTCGACTGCCTGCTCTGCCACAACGGTCGCGGGCATCTGACTGACATCAGCTTGTTGGGCCGTCAAACCACGCGGCGGCAGGCATGGGAGTTTGCCGCATTCTTTGGCAAGACCACGATGGCACTCGGCACCGGCGGCGCTACGGCGATGGGCCCGAGACCTTCCCCCTGGTATCTGCGCGACGAAGCCGCCAAAACAGGCTATTTGTTGAACACTACTGCGGGCGATCGCCCGGCACGAACGGGTGATAGCGTTGTGACCCCTCGCTACTTAACTAACGGCAACGCCGCTCGTGAAGGAGAAGTTCCTCGCTCAGCACTTGCCAGAGAGGTAACGGCTGATATGCAATTCGCCCGTGCGGCGGTGAACTATATCTGGAAGGAATTTTTCGTTCTCGGTATCGTCGAGCCCACAAATCAATTTGATCTGGCCCGGCTGGACCCCGATAACCCACCACCCGACCCTTGGAAACTCCAGCCAACCAACGCCCGGCTACTCAATCAAATGGCGCGCGATTTTATAGACTCAGGCTTCGATCTCAAAGCACTCATGAGCAGCATCGCGAAATCGAAAGCCTACCAACTCTCTTCCAGATACGAGGGAGAATGGAAGGCCGAATACGAAGCACTTTTTGCCCGCAAGTTTGTGCGCCGTCTTTGGGCTGAAGAGATTCATGACGCCATTGCTCAGGCCAGTGGGATCCCTTCCACCTACATTGCGATGAAGTTGCCGGGAGGTGCCGCCGCAGGTGGGCCGGGTGGTAATCCTGCTGGTGGGGCAAGTAGTGATCCTCTCGCTGCCTTTATCGATTCCTTCCTGAGGGGCAACCGCGTGGATCAACCGAGGTCAGGGGATTTCAGCCTCGATCAGGCTCTGCGATTGATGAACAATGCCTTCGTGCTCGACCGTATTTCAGTTTCAGAGTTGAAGTTGCGCCAGAGTGACGACCTGCTTGCCGAAGACCTTTACCTCTCTGTGCTTGGCCGGCGTCCTGATGCAGTAGAGAAAGCCACTTCCATCGCCTTGTTACAGGAAGGATCGCGCAGCCGGCAGGCTTCGCATCTGATTTGGTCCCTCATCAACAAAGCTGACTTTATCTACAACTATTAAGGAAAACAATGCGGCCTAACGAATTCAAGAAATTTCATCAGCGATACCCGCAACAACACAGCTCACCCTTTGAAAGGCCCACTTATGGAAGGCGCGGGTTCTTCCAGGCCATGTCTGGACTAACTGGATCATTTCTACTGCCTGCAATTTCGAGTGCGGCAACCGAAAGCAGCGGCGCAAAAACGATTGGTAAGGCAAAGAACCTGATCTTCATTCTGATGAGCGGTGGGCCAAGCCATGTCGATACGTTCGATCTCAAGATGATCGATGGGGTTACACCAATGGCCCTTGCGCCGGAACGCGTGTCCGGATTGATGTGGCCTACCGGAATCTTTCCTAAGCTGGCCGGCCAACTAGACTCAATTGCAATCCTGAGATCCATGAGAGCCTGGGCACTGGTTCATGAAACAGGCCAGCAATGGGTGCAAATCGGCCGCAATCCGGCGGGGGCGGAAGGGCGCATCGCACCGCACATGGGCAGTATCATCGCGAGAGAAAAGGCCAAAGAGCGGCGTAGCACCGATTCCTTTCCGCCATTCCTCGCCATCGACGTCAACGAAGCTGTGGGCGAAGGGTACTTCCCGACACGATACGCGCCGTTCAAATATGTACCGAGCCCAGGAGGAATTCCAGACACCATTCACCGTGATGGAGAAGCCGAATTTCAAATTCGGCTCAAAGCGCGGGCAAGCCTTGAAGGCCGCCTACGAGACACAAACTTTGAAGATTTCTATGACGCAGCCAAAGCGATGATGTACAACCCGATGGTCGACTGGGCCTTTCGCTACGATTCTCTTGAAAGCGAACGTTATGGCTCGACGCCCTTCGGCAATGCCTGCCTGGTCGCAAGACAAGTGCTGTCTCAAGACTTGGGCACACGGGCCATCATGATCCGTCTTGGCGGCTGGGATAGCCATTCCATCATCTATTCAACGACTGCCCCAACCAGCCTCTTCAATCCAGCCAAAACTTTTGATAACGGGCTAGCGGCGTTGCTGGCAGATCTCAAATCTATAAACTTGCTCGAAGAGACGCTGATCGTCGCGGGTGGGGAGTTTGGACGCAGTACAGGGCCGCTAACCGCTGCCCAGGGCCGTGATCATCTCTTGCAGCAGAGTTTCCTGATGATGGGCGCAGGCATTCGTGGGGGCAGGGCAATTGGGTCCACTGATGTTAGTGGCGACTTCAGCGCAGAATACGGCTGGTCGCGCGACCGGGATATCCGCACTGAAGACGTTGAAGCGACAATCTATTCGGCCTTGGGTATCGATTGGACAACCGTGCTCAACGATTCGCCCTTGGGAGCTTTCCCCTACATTCCTCATTCTGACAAGGACTTGTATGGGCCGATCCATGAGCTATGGGCCTAGAGGTTGAGACTCTTCAAAGCCTTGGCCCAGGGTTCGCGATAAGGACGCTCAAGCATGGCGTTGGCCTCGCGGTCACCGATGATCTCTTCTTTGATTGGGTCCCACTTGAGGTTGCGGCCCAGTCGCAATGAAAGGTTGGCGAGATGGCAGGCGACTGCTGTCTGATGGCCGTCTTCTACATCTGCCACGGTGCGTTGCCGGGTCTTTACGCAATCGAGGAAGTTGCGCACGTGCAGGTCAAACTGTTCGGGGCTAGAGCCCTTCTCGCTGCGGTCTGGAACGTACTTCTCGGGTTTTACTTCCACCCTTACGGCGCCGCCAGTGGGATGGCCCTGAAAACTGGGGATCGCATTCTCTGGTGGTCGCTTGGTGTCGCCAAGGATCTGGAAACCACTGCGTCCAATACTGAGGCTACCCTTTGTGCCAAAGAATTCAAGACCAGAACCGGCTGCGGTTCCCTGGCTGCCTTCGCGATGGCTCCACAATGACGTGAGGCCCTGGTATGTGAAAGCGGCATCCTGTGTGTCTGGGGTTTCGCCGTCGTCTTCGAGAACGAAGCGGCCACCGTTTGAATACACAGCCTGCGGGCCTTTGAAGCCGAGATACCACTGCAGAATGTCGATCTGGTGGGCGCCGAGGTTCGTCATTTGGCCACCGGAATAATCCCAGAACCAGCGGAAATGATAGAGTGCCCGATGAGGGCTGTAAGGGCGCTTGGGCGCGGGGCCAAGCCACATTTCATAGTCAAGTTCCGTTGGCACCTGGTCGGCCGTTGGCCGTCCAAAGCCCGGCATGATGTTGCGGAAGTTTGCCATGCGCACGCTGTGAACTTTGCCGATGGAACCATCGGCGATCAACTGCTTGGCCTGCTGGTAGTGCTTGCCGCTGCGCTGTTGCGTGCCCACCTGCACCACTCGCTTGTACTTGCGCGCCGCATTGATCATCCAGCGGCCTTCTCGTACAAACAGTGTCATTGGCTTCTCGACATAGACGTCTTTACCGGCAGAGCAGGCAAGGATGGTCATCATGGCGTGCCAGTGATCTGGCGTCGACACAACCACTGCCTGAATTTCCTTGTCGTCGAGCAAGCGGCGAAAATCTTTGTAGCCCTTCGCTTTGCCGCCACAGGCCTGGATGCCTTCTTCCATTCGCGGTTGATAAATGTCGCTCATTGCCGCCATGTCGACATCACGCTGGTTCTTGAAGTCGAAAACGTGTTGGGCTCCGATCAGGCCGTAGCCGACGAAGCCTACTTGCAAACGGTCGTTCGCACCAAGAATGCGGGAATAAGAAGCGGCAGCTACGGAGGTGGCAAAAATTCTTCTGGTGAGTGACATCGCAAAAATCGTATCAGGTTTCACGTTAGGATGACTCTTTATGTCTAGTTCCCCACTGTTGACGCTTCTGGAAGCGGAAGACCGCTCAGTTCTTGATGTTGTTTCGAAAGCAAAAGGCCCTGAGGGGTCGCTGCCAATCACTGCGGAGATGCTGATTCAGCAGCCATCAGGAAATATTTTTGGCTGGACGCAAAACGCCGGGATGGGTCTGGACCCGCGGCTGCTTGGCGGCAAAGAGATCCTGCTGCTTTCGACTCACGGCGGCATCCGGGCTACCGACGGTTCGCCCGTCGCGCTTGGCTACCACACAGGCCACTGGGAAGTAAACCTGCTGATGACTGCGGCAGCAGAAGAATTGAAGAAGCACCGCGCTGTCCCCTTCGCAGCTTTCGTCACAGACCCTTGTGATGGCCGTACGCAAGGCACTACAGGCATGTTCGATAGTCTGCCTTACCGCAACGATGCCGCGATGGTCTTTAGACGGCTGATTCGCAGCTTGCCTACGCGCCAGGGGGTCCTGGGGGTCGCCACCTGCGACAAGGGTTTGCCCGCCATGATGATGGCTTTGGCTGGTACACATAATCTGCCTACGATCCTGGTGCCGGGTGGCGTGACGCTGGCCACTGAGGACGGTGAAGATACAGGCAAGGTGCAATCGATTGGCGCGCGATTCGCCCACGGCGACATCACGCTTGAGCATGCCGCCGATATGGGTTGCCGCGCTTGCGCGTCGCCCGGTGGTGGGTGTCAGTTCCTTGGTACTGCGGCTACCGCGCAGGTTATTGGCGAGGCGCTTGGTCTTGCGCTGCCACATGCTGCACTGGCACCGTCTGGCGCACCGATCTGGCTCGACATGGCGCGCCGCTCAGCCAAGGCGCTACTTTTCCAGTCGACCAAGGGTATGACCACCACCGACGTTCTTACGCCCGCCGCGATGCAGAATGCGATGGCTGTGTTTGCTGCCTTTGGTGGCTCAACCAACGTGATCATGCACCTCGCTGCCGTCGCTTATCACGCTGGGCTTAAGCGCCCCACGCCCGCCGACTGGACGCACATCCACCGTCAGATTCCACGTATGGTCGACGCGCTGCCCAATGGCCCGCGCAACCATCCGACGGTGCAGGTTTTCCTTGCCGGCGGTGTGCCTGAAGTGATGCTCCATCTTCGTGCGCAAGGCTTGCTCGATCTGAATGCACTGACCGTTACCGGCCATACGATGGGTGAATCGCTCGACTGGTGGGAACAGAGCGAACGCCGCCACCACCTGCGCAAGCTCCTGAAGGAGCGAGATGGAATCGATCCGGATGATGTCATCATGTCACCCGACGTAGCCCGCTCTCGAGGCCTTACCGCCAC
>JBKJUN010000170.1:0-3390 GCA_046590555.1 Bryobacter sp.
ATTGCGGCCCTGCGAATGTCATCGCGAATGTCATCCGAATGTCGACAGCCTGGCCCGTCTCAGATGCATCCTTCCATTTACGCGTCTCGAGCCAACCGATATGCGCAACAGCTTCAAGAGACTCTTCGGTCTGGTTCGAGGCACGAGGGGGAAGGAATCCGCTGAGCGGCTGAGCGGCCACCATTTTTCTGGTCTGACAAGACAAGAACTGAATTTATAATGCTGTTGCTTGATGACAGTGGACTCTGGGTGTGCGCCAAGCGGCTGGAGAAGGGGTGCTTCCATTGGCCCGAAGACTTGAGTGCGCTGGTGGTGGATCTGCCAGGTGTTTTTTGAGTTGCCGTGTCATTTGGATCCCCACGCTTACGCATGGGGCTAGAAGGGGGTGCGGTGCCAAGTTTGGAGTCTCGATCCCACCACGCTGCCAACGGGCGCGGTTCTCAATTCCATTACAAATGATTGTGTTGGCTGGCGGGGCATGCTGATATTCTTCAGGTCGCATGTTCTTTCGCGCTTTGTTTGTTTTCTTCCCGATGCTCTGCCTTGAGGGCCAGAAGCTTTTTGATGGCCGTACGACTGCCGGTTGGCAGACGTTGATGCGGGAGACTTTTCCGGCTGCGGCCTGGAGGATTGAGGACGGAGCTTTGTGTTCGATCGCTATGGGGCCACGGGCCGATCTGTCAAGCGTGAAGAAGTTTCGAAACTTTGAGCTTCAATTCGACTGGTGGATTGAGAAGGGTACCAATAGCGGGGTGAAGTATCTTGTTTTTGGAACGCGTCCGAATCCGGATACTGGCAAGCTTGATCCGGATGTGCCTAAGGCGCTTGGGCTTGAGCTGCAACTGATTGACGATGAGCGAGTGCCGGACGCTAAAGTATCGAGAACTCGCGGTACGGGGGCACTCTATTTGTTTGCTGAGCCGGGTAAGCTGCCGGCATTGCCTGTCGAGCAATGGCATAAGGCGAAGATTGTTGTTCAGGGTAAGCGAGTGCAGCATTGGCTGGACGGCGTGAAGGTGCTTGAGGTGGATTTGGAATCCGTCAAGCTGCGCGAGTCGGTGGCGGCGGAGAAGCGGACTGACATTCCGAAGCCGCATCATTTGGATGAATTGAAGGCGCAGCCGGGGAAAGCTTATCCGCTGGTGCTGACGCATCACGGCGGGAAGGGTTGTTACCGGAATATTCGAGTGCGGGAGTTGAAGTAATCTGGTGGGCCCTGTTGGATTCGAACCTATAACCAACAGATTAGGCTTCGACCGGGTTTGATTTCGTGCGGCTACATGGAGTTGCTTTGGCCAAATGCTTACAGGCCTTTAGTGAAAAGTTCGCGTGAGCATGAGAGCTTAGTTTCCTGCCCATCGTTGGCTGGACGAGGACACGATTCCATTTCTAGGGGAAAGCCAAGAGCGTGAATCGACCTCGCTCTGATGGAGATCCAGAGACTGATCTTGATAGTTAGCCGGAGTGCGAAATTCACTCTGCCTGGCGGACGCAAGTGCCATGCCTTCCATGACCAAGTTGTCCGATAGGATGGGAGTCTAAAATGATTCCTGACTTTCAAAGCTTGATGAGGCCAGTACTTGAGTGTGCGGCAATGGGCGAAGTTCGTATCGGCGATGTAGTGGAACAACTTAGCCTGTCAATGGGACTTGCACCCGAAGAAAAGTCGGCTCTCCTGCCCAGCGGAAGGCAGACTACATTCGCGAATCGAGTGCATTGGGCTAAAAGCTACCTGAAGCAAGCAGGTTTGGTTGCGAGCACAAGGCGTGCATACTTCAAGATCACCGAACGCGGAAAGACTGCTCTGGCGCAAACCGACAGGACCATCAACAGTTCTTATCTTGAGCAGTTCTCAGACTTCCAAGCTTTCAGGGAAAGGGTACGGGAGGATGAGCCTGTGGTCTCGCAGCCGGTTGCCTGCCCTGAGCCCACATCGACACCCGACGAAACTCTACGTCAGGCACACAGGGCAATTGTCACTGCCCTCTCGGCCGAACTCATAGAGCGAGTGCAGAAAGCTTCACCGGCTTTTTTTGAAAGGCTGATTGTAGGGCTATTGATCGCGATGGGCTATGGAGGCACATCCGAAGATGCTGGGCGGGCATTAGGACAAAGTGGAGATGAGGGCGTCGATGGTGTTATCGATCAAGATCCGCTAGGCGTCGATCAAATCTATGTCCAAGCAAAACGATATGCGGAGGGAAACAATATTGGTGCTGCTGCTATCCGAGACTTCTTTGGGGCACTTAGTTTGAAAAAGGCTCAGAAGGGAATTTTTGTCACAACTTCAGGTTTCAGCTCTGGCGCAGTTCAAACGGCGCGAGATCTAGGATCTCGAATTGTCCTTATAGACGGGCTCCAACTTGCAAAGCTGATGATCCGGTACAACGTTGGGTGCCGGGATGAAGAAGTACTTCACCTTAAACGAATTGACGAGGACTTTTTCGAATAGGAATCAAAGCTTCTACTTGCCTCAAACTCCATTTTCGGGGACTTTACAAAAGCAGGCATGGGGCGACTCTAGGAAGGTAGATCCTCTCGAAAAAACCAAACGCTTCGGTCCGCGGGAATCTCATCTAGAAATCTCTGCCAGATCTTGAGTATGAACAAGATTCTGTTGATGTTCCAGTAATGCTCATGTCTGTCGATTCGATCCACGCGAAGCATCGACAGGTGCGCCAACATCTTGTTCAGCATTGTCCGCTCCTCCTCGATCCACGGTGGAGGCACTAGAGACCAATTGGGATTGAAGTCAACCGCCAAAACGTCGTCGTTGTATCGTCTTTACTCTCGGGTGTAGTAAAAGTCCATGAAGCATCGATAGTGAACTAAGGTCGCCATGCCCGCCCAGACATTTTTAATCGTTGAATCGTTCATGTCCTTGTAGCGTTCGAATGCCAGCAAGAACATCTCATGCTCGGAGGCCAGGATCGCTACAAATCGCTTCAGTTTAACTTCGGTCATCTCGATAGTTTGTCACGCTGAGATGTACCTTATGGGCAGACCGTCCTACCCGTCCGCGCATATGCGCATGAACCTGCCGTAGAACAGCAAGTGTGGTTGGGGTCCCCCACACAGAAGATTTTGTTGTGAGTGCACCTAACTGCAAGTAGTTGAATGCAAATGGTGGGCCCTGTTGGATTTGAACCAACAACCAACAGATTATGAGTCTGCTGCACTAACCGTTGTGCTAAGGGCCCGCTTCTGAATTGTCTCAATAAAACAGGTACTTGCGCCACTGCTCATCACTTCTTGCCAGCAATCGCATGAGGTGCCTCGACGTATGCAGGCTAAAAGGCTTTGGCGGCTTCAGCAGCCGGAAGGCCGCCTCGTCTGGCGTGCGGTTCCCCTTGCGGTTATTACATGGATGACAGCAAGCCACGAGGTTCT
>JBKJUN010000233.1:0-2848 GCA_046590555.1 Bryobacter sp.
ACGAGCAAACGATCCAGATCCATCGACAACCCGTCAGTGATGTCCATCGCCGCATGAGCCTCCCGCCGCACAATCTCAACTAGATCCAGCCGCGGCTTTGGCCTCTTCTTCCAAACCCCCAGCGGCCCCGTCACATAAAGCCAATCCCCCGGCTTCGCCCCACTCCGCAACACCGCCTTACCCTTGGGCACACTCCCACAAACCACGATGTCCACATGCACTTTCTCACTGCGAGACAAATCCCCACCGGCCACCGTCACCCCATACTTGCGAGCCAACCCAAACAAGCCCCCAAAGAACGGCTTCACAAAACTCTCGTCCGGCACCGCCAGTGACACCAGCGCAAACCGCGCCTCAGCCCCCATTGCCGAAATATCAGAAAGCCCCCGCGCCAACGCTTTGTACCCGACATCGCGCGGCGAATAATCCCCCAGTGTAAAGTGCCGCCCCTCGATCGTAAAGTCAGTGGTAAACACCAACTCCTCGCCAGCAACGGGCCGGTACACCGCGCAGTCATCGCCGATCCCCACTCTCACGCCCGAACCGAAGCTCGGGGCGTGTTTGCGAATCCATTCGATGATTCCGCGCTCGCTCACGCGATTACCAGCCCACTCGGCAACTCCTCACCAAACACACGGCCCAGCGCTGCCAGCTCATCCTGGCCCTCACCCTGAATCATCGCCATCAGCTGATCCCGCCTCGAGTGCTTGGCAAAAGCCTTCTCCACCAGATCTAGCGTCTGCGCCGGCACATCACGCGACGCATCGCCCGTCTGCCGGGCCATCAATGCGATCGCTTCAGCCGCCTCGGGTAAGCTCAAAACCTGATCAATCCAGCGAGTCATCGTTGTCACCGGCACAACCAGATTATTCGGCCCGTAGAGTAACTTGCGAGACCCCAAGCGACCCAAACACCACATCTCGCTAGCCGAGTAATCCTTGGCCCGTATCCGCTTCAGCAAGCCATTGCCCAGCTCAGTCTTCACACCCACAGGCAGCAACTCAAGCGAGCTCGCGCAGCGCCACATCTCACGCGCCAGCGACGGGTTCAGCCGCTTCGGCTTCGCCCCCTTGGGAATCAAAGCTCCCGACAACCGCTGATACAAATCCTGCTGCTGATTCCGATTGAGTCCACCAGAAATACGACCCGAGAAGATCCACCAGTCGATCTCATTTTGCGCCTGATTGCCAAACACCAGCCCGCTGGCAAACACGCGTCGAGCCTGCTCAATCCGCAAATCATCACCCGGCGCACCAAAGCCCGGCCGCAAACACAAACCCGCCAGATTGAGCCAGCGAATTTCATGCGCCGCAGATTTCTTGCGCCCTTCGGCACACTCCAGAAACACATCTGCCAACTTACGAATCGCCCCCAGCGGCCACGAATTCCGCCCTAGCGACATCGTCTGTTCAAGCTTCTGCGGCAACTCTTCCGGCAACAGCGAAGACTCACCCGTAAACGTTTGCCGCACCAGCGCACAAGCCCGCTCGAGCGCCTCATCATTTACAGTCGCGATAGGCCGCGCCACAACACTCTTCGCACTCGCCCGCCGCAGCTCAAACTGCAAGCGCCAAGAATGCTCGCTCACCTTGCTATCGGCAAAGATCTCAAGCGTACCTACTTCGGTCAAATGAGCCCGCAGCTTCACCGGCACGCTGCGCTCCATATTCGGATTCCCAAACCGGATCACTGCATCGAGCGGCGCATGAAGATGAAAACTCTCGTCCACATCCACGCCCTGCCCTGCCACATCTTCAGTGCGCGTCAGCGAACTATACAAACGAAAACTCACCGGCTTATTGGCCAGCAACTGCAATCCCGGCACATCCAGCTCCAGCGTCGAACCTTCTTCCGACCCACGCGGCACCAGGCAAATCGACTGTTTCTCACCAGTCCCGATAAAGTAAGCCCGTGGCAATCCACCACGAACCAGAATCCCCTGCCCGCCACCACGCACATGCGAGTAATAAGCCGCACCCTGCGCCACAGCCAGATCCAGATCCTGATTTTCAAAAACCAGCGGCGCCTTGCCAAACCAGCTCTCAACGACATTCTTCACCCGCTCCCGCAAGATCTCCGGGATAAAGAATCCACCGTTAAACAAGATCGCGTCCGGCCGAACATGCCCACTCTCATTCAGGAACTGCGCCAGGTGCTTCGTCACCGCCGGGTCAGACACATAGGGCAAGCCCAACTCACGAAACGCCGACTTCTTGTCCACCGTCGGCAAATCACTCAATGCACACTCGGGCAGAAAACCATCGAGCGCCAACTCACGAGCCTCAGTCTGGGTGATCTCCGTCCGCAGCGTCCCACCAATTAGTGAACTCCCGGCACCCAGCACAGTGATCTCAACCGACTCGGGCCCATCCAAGGCGAGCAACTTCTCTTTAGCTGCTGCACACTGCCGCCGCAACGCGCTCCGCTGCCGCAGGGACAACTGCGTATTCAGCTTCGTCTCCACCAGCCAGCTCAGCGTCAGATCAAGGTTATCCCCACCCAGCAACAAGTGCTTACCCACAGCCGTACGCGTAAACTGCACATGGTCGCCAGTGCGGGCCACTTGAATCAGCGTAAAGTCCGAAGTGCCGCCACCGACGTCCACGATCAGCACATTCATCCCATCAGTCAGGCTCTTCTGCGATTGCGACAAATGCCGCGCGATCCACGAATAAAATGCCGCCGCTGGCTCTTCAATCAGAGTCAGCTTCTCCATCCCCGCAGCCCTTGCCGCCTGCACCGTCAACTCACGAGCCTCTTCATCAAAGCTTGCTGGCACCGTCAACACAACATCATGCTCGCCAATCGAAGACCCATTGGCCTCCTTCCAGGCAGCGGCGATATGAGC
>JBKJUN010000707.1:0-3941 GCA_046590555.1 Bryobacter sp.
CGACCAGCGCGAGTTTGCGCGCACTAAGGTTTTGTTGGTATCGAATGTTCTGATCGGAGCTGACCATGACATCGAAGCCGGATTCCTCTGCAGCCTTGAGGAGTAAACCATTTTCAAGCTGCACAGGCCAGCCTGTTTGCATGAAGGTGCTAACGTCATGCCCTGCAAGGAATCGACGAACTCCTACCGGAACATTCTTGTCAAACAGGATGCGCAACCCGGTGGCTCTCAGCGTAAATCAAAATTTGTTCGACCAAATCTTCTGCAATCTCAAACTGCTCAGATATCTCCGCTATCGTCAAGCCAAATTCAAAATTGTCGATGATTGCATTTGCGGGCATACGAGTCCCGCGCAAGACAGGGGATCCACTTTGAACTTGCGTCTTAATCTCAACTAGCGGGCATGCAGCCCAGTCGATGGATTCGAAATTTGTCATGGCACGGCTCCCTAGCTTTATCATTTCATCTTTCGATGATGATCGCGTTGGCAGGCTCCTTTCGGGCCAAACCGGGCTTCCACATGGAGGTATTGAAGATGATGAGATCGTCGATATCGACTTTGAAGATTACCATTGAGGAGCAACTCATGAGAATGCAAAAGCCAGTTCACCCCGGCCGTTTTCTAAAGACCGGAATCATCGAGGCACATGAGCTTTCTGTGACCGGAGCGGCAAGGATTCTTCGTGTATCCCGGCCTACACTTTCAAGTCTTTTAAACGCCAAGGCCAACCTTTCAGGGGAGATGGCTCTGCGATTTGAAAAAGCCTTTGGAGTGGACATGGATACGCTAATGCGAATGCAGAACACTTACGACATTGCAGTAACGCGGAGTCAGGCGAAGTCGATTCAAGTGGATCGATATCAGCCTCAACTTGCAAGCTAACGAAAGCCTAAGCCTTCTTCTGCTCGGGGAAAATAACGTAGCCTTCGGGGGCTCCGATTTTCTCGTGTAGCCAGACGAGGCGCTTGCGCATTTCGCGGCTTTGCATCTGGCGGGGGCCGGGCTCGACGTCGATGTCGCAGCAGAGGCCGTGGAGATAGAGAGTCAAAGTATCAATCGTTGAGACTTTGGCGTAGGCGCGAAAGAGCTTGGAATCGCGCCAAGGATTGGTAGTGAGGGCGAGGAGTTCGTCCTTTGCCTTCCAGCTCTCTTCGTCAACTTCACCATGTACGCGGCGCTTCAGTTCGTCGCGGAGGATGTCCTCAAATTCATTCCAGAACTTGGGTACGGCCCGCTCCACTACCTTGGCGGCGATGATGCGGAAGAGGCGGTAATGATACTCGCCACTGTCGCAGCCCTGCACGGCGAAAGTGAGTACGACATTGTCATCGATCAGGGTCTCGTTCTGCCAGACGCGGTCTTCATCTTCTTCTTTTACTGCGCTTTTTGGCGGATCCATCACAACTGTGACTTCACCGGTGCCCTCAAGATGGGGTACAAGAACGATCGACATGTCTGGCAATAGCTCGCGCACCATGGGCGGCAAACTGCTGACTGGATCGTAGATGAGCTCTTTTTCGTCTTCTTCGTTCAGGCGCAAGCCTGCTGAATAGAAACTGATCTTCCCCGAGAGAGGAACCATCTCTTTGCGGAAACGCTCCGCGAATGCCTTCACCGTCAGCCGCTCTGTCATCAACACCCGAATGATAGCGCGATACGCTGGGTAGAAGTGGCGCGTAAGATCCTGATCTCGGCAGGCGAAGCGAGTGGCGATTTTTACGCCACTGGCCTGGTGGACGCTTTGCGGCGTAGACGCAGCGATCTGGACTTCTTTGGTTGCGCTCAACCAAAGATGCTCGCCGCCGGGGTAAGGCCGGTAATCGATGCGGGCAAACTGGGTGTCGTAGGGCTGGTCGAAGTGGTGACGCATCTGCCCGGGATTTACGGCGAGTACAAGAAGCTCCTGGCAGCGGCTAAGCGGGAAAAGCCGGACCTGGCGATTTTGACGGATTCGCCCGACTTTCACCTTCGTGTAGCGCGAAAGCTGAAGGCGATGGGAATTCCGGTGGTTTATCTGGTGGCTCCGCAAGCGTGGGCCTGGCGGCAGGGGCGGGCGGCGCAAATGAGCCGCGATCTGCGGAGGCTGCTCTGTATCTTTCCGTTTGAAGAGAAATGGTTTCGAGACCGAGGCGTGGCGACCAGCTACATTGGACACCCGATGGCGCGCCATATTGCAGCTAAGCGGACGCGCGAGGATTTTTTGGGGTTGATCGGGCTCGATCCTTCAAAGCCGATGGTGGCGCTGCTGCCGGGTAGTCGGCATGGGGAGATTGCGCGGCATCTTCCAGCGCTGATCGATGCGGTGGGGCGCATTGGCACAAAAATGCCTGTGCAATTTGTACTAGGGACGCCTCCCACGATTGGGCGCATGTTTTTTGATAACCATTCGCTGCCCGAAGCCATCCATGTGATTGAAGGTCAAACCTGGGAATTGCTGGCACACTGTGATGTGGCGCTGGCCGCCTCAGGCACAGTGACGATGGAAGCCGCGCTGCTGGGTGCTCCCACGGTAAGCTTCTATCGGGTGACAGGCCTGAGCTGGTGGATTGGAAAATTCCTTGTCGATGTGCCGTTCTACACCATGGTGAATCTGGTGGCTGGCAAGGCGGTGATTCCGGAGTTGATGCAGGAAAACATGACTGGCGAGAAGCTGGCTGTGGAAGCACTGCGTTTGCTTCAGAGTGCCAAGGAACGGGATGATATGAAGAGGGGCCTGGCGGAGGTGGCGCGCGTTTTACGTAGCGACCATGATCCGTTTGAAGTAGCAGCCCGTATTGTGGATGAGATCCTGAATGAACATAATGAGATTCCTGCCAATTCTGTTGCTTAGCGCGGCGCTGTACGCGCAGCAAGATCGCCGCGGTCGCGTAGACGTCGAACACTACGACATCGATGTGGCTGTACAGCCTGCGTCGCAAACGATGCTGGCCAAGGTGAAGATGCGCTTCACGCCACTCGACGACCGTCTGTCTTCGATCCAGGTAGACTTCAACGACGCCATGCGTGTGTCGAATGTGACCGACGATGCGGGCGGCCCGGTGGCTTTCTCAAAGACCAGCGATTTTAATTACCGCTTGCAGTTCTCGCAGCCTCTGGCCAAGGGCAAGTCGACCACCGTCACCTTCGATTACGACGGGCGTTTTGACGGGCGCGAAGAAAGCCCTGTTTACGGCATCCGCTTCGCGGGGATCGAGGCGACCGGCGCAACGCTGCTTTATCCGGCGCGCTGGTTCCCGGTGAATGAGTATACAAGCGACCGTTACACGATGAACCTGAACGTGACGGCACCGGCGGAGTTTCGTGTGTTGAGCTCTGGTGTCGATCTCAAGACCGAAGCCGGGGCGAATACGGTGACCAGCTTCAAGACGACGCAGCCAGCGCTCTACGGCAGCTTTTCGCTCGCAAAGGGCAAGCCTGTGCAGACCAGCGTTGAGGGTGTCACCACCACGATGTTCTTTAGCAACGTCGCAATGGCCAATGAGACTGGCGCGATGGTGTCGAAGGCGATGAACTTTTTGTCGGATCTGAACGGCAAACCGCCTTCAGTAAACCTGTACCTGTCTGAAACTTTCAAGGGCTTCCCAAATGGCTATTCGGCACCCGGAATCTTGTTTCTTTCGCCTTCCGGCATAGGCTCGGAAGTGAATCAGCGCCTGATTGTGAATCAGGTGTCGAGGCAATGGTGGGGTGGTTTGATTTCGCCTATTTCCCGCAACCATATCTGGATCGTGAATGGTTTGGCGCGGTTTTCGGAGTCGATGTTTTTTGAATCCACCGGCGGGCCTTCGGCTGTGGAATCAGAAATGCGTGATATTTACGTCGAAGCGCTGACGCAGCCCGAGCCGCCACTTATTCAAAGTTCTCGCTACGAAGACTATTCGCCTGAATTCTGGGCGGCTACGGCCGGTAAGGGCTCGGCTGTTTTAAACATGCTGCGTGG